>NZ_MEES01000066.1:0-94120 GCF_001724535.1 Paracoccus sp. SCN 68-21
CCGGTGGGGATTGTGTCGGTCATGGCAAACCTCTTGGTGCTTCGGCGGCCCCGTTCTTGCCCGTCCCGACCCCGGATGGAAGGGCCGATGGCGCAACGCACGGCTTATCCACAAATTCTGGGGATGGTTTAGGGGATAGGCGGGGCTTTGCAAGCAAGATCAACCCTCTGCGCGGGTTTGCAAGGCCCCTAGCGTCATCGGCGGGCCCTGGCGCCTATTCCCCGCCGATCTCGGACACGATGGCCGCGCCGATGCGGGCGATGGCGCGGTTGCGCGTGGGCATGTCGGCCTTGTTCCCGGTCAGATAGACGGCGGCCAGCCAGGGCCCGCCCTGCGGAGGCCGGATCACCGCCACGATCGAGCGCGACCCGAACCCGCCCGCGCCGGTCTTGTCGCCGATGATCCAGCCCTGCGGCAGGCTGGCGCGCAGCAGGTCGTCGGCCACCTGATCGGCCCGCATCCACGCCTCCAGCTGATCGCGCGACGCCGCGCTCAGGATCGGCCCGAACAGCAGGCGGTCCAGCGTCGCCGTCATCGCCGCCGGAGTCGAGCCGTCGCGCGGATCGCCCGGCGCTGCCTCGTTCAGGGCCGTCTCGCGCCGGTCCAGACGGGTCGTGTCATCGCCGATGGCGCGCAGATAGGCGGTGAAGTCCTCGGGCCCGCCCAACCGGTCCAAAAGCAGGTTGGCGGCGGTATTGTCGCTCAGCGTGATGGTCGCCTCGCACAGCGCGCCCACGGTCATCGCATTGTGCGTCGACGTGACGGGCGAATAGTCCACCAGATCGGCGGAGGTATAGCCGATGGGCCGGTCCAGCTGATCGGCCCCGGCATCGACCAGCGTCAGGATCGCCCCGCAAAGCGGCGCCTTGAACGTGCTGGACAGGGGGAAACGCTCATCGGGGCGGTGGCCGGTGACCTGGGCGTCGCCCTGGCGGCGCAGCGCCACGCCGACGCGGCCCCCCAGCTCGGTCTCGATGGCGCGGGCGGCCTGGGCGATGGTCTCGGCCTGGGCCGGGGCGGACAGGCAGGCCAGCAGCAGGGCGGCGGCGATGGTGGTTCGGTTCATGCAGATCTCCGGTCTGTCCCGGCAGGGGACGGCGGCCCCCCGTGGCGGGGGGCATCGGTTCGTGTTATGGGAACGGCCTGCGCCTGACGCGCCGATGCCGCAGAACCCCTATAAAACATGGGCCGACATGCGCCCAAACGACAAATCCTGACCCGGCGCATAACATGGTGTGATGACATGGACCGCCCGAACCTTCCGCTGAACGGGCTGCGCGCCTTTGTGGTCGCCGCCCGGCAGGGCAGCTTTACCCGCGCCGCGATCGAGCTGCGCGTGACCCAGGCCGCCGTCAGCCAGCAGATCCAGCGGCTGGAGGATCTGCTGGGCCACCGCTTGTTCACCCGCGCCTCGACCGGGTTGATCCTGACCGATATCGGGGCCGCGCTGCACCCGGTGCTGACGCGCAACTTTGACCAGATGGGCGAGGTGCTGGACCGGTTCCAGGGCGGCCGCTATCGCGAGACCCTGAACCTGGGGGTGGTCACGACCTTTGCGACGGGCTGGCTGATCCCGCGGCTGGCGGCGTTCGAGGCGGGCCATCCGGACATCAGCCTGCGCCTGTTCACCCACAACAACCGCATCGATATCGCGCGGGAGGGGCTGCACATGGCGATCCGGTTCGGCGACCGCACCGCCTGGCCCTGGCTGGAGGCCCGGCCCCTGATCGCGGCCCCGCTGACGCCCCTGTGCGCGCCCGACCTGCTGGACCGGCTGCGACGGCCGCATGATCTGGCCGGGCTGCGGCTGCTGCGGTCGTATCGCGCCGACGAATGGGCGGCCTGGTTCGCCGCCGCCGGTGCCGATTGCCCGCCGCTGGAGGGGCCGGTGCTGGACAGCTCGGTCGCGATGGCCGATCTGGCGGCGGCGGGTCACGGCGCAGCACTGCTGCCCGCCGCGATGTTTGCCCGCCAGCTGCAGGCCGGGACACTGGCCCGCCCCTTCGACACCCAGATCGAGGCCGGCCGCTATTGGCTGACCTGGCCGCGCGGCAAGCCGCAGACGGTGGCGATGGCGCATCTGGACGCCTGGCTGCGCGAGACCATCGCGGGCGGATAGGTCGGTTCAGGGCGCGTTGCGCTGCGCGGGGTCGCGGCGAAAGGCGCCGGGCCGGGCCGGGGCGCGCCCGCATCGCGGCGGTCGCGCGCGGCCTGGCCCCACCATTCCAGCTGCTGAAAGCTGCGGTCCAGATAGCCCTGCCAGCGGACGGCATCGACACCGTCCAGATAGGCCCCATCCGCATCCCAGACATCCTGCGCATGAGGCACATGGATCATCGCCGATACCGGCAGGCATCCCAACTCTGACAGGAACCCCCGCATCGTCATTGCGGCCCGCGTGCCGCCCCATTGCCCCGCCGAATAGGTTGCGATGACCGACGGCTTGTAGGAAAACAGCGAGCTGCCGAAGTGGTTGAGCAGATCCGCCAGCGCCGGGCTGAGCGAGTGGTTGTATTCCGGGCTGACCATGACATAGCCGTCCGCCGCCTCGATCCGCGCGGCCAGATCGTCAGGCGCCTTGGGGGCGCGGCCCTTGGCATGGGCGAAATGGGGCGTGAAGGCCGCGTCGCGCGGATAGTCCAGCGGGTCGATCAGGCTGGCCTGCAGGCCCAACGCGGTCAACCGGGCTGTGCAGGCGCGGGCGACCCGTTCTCCCAGACGGGCGGGTCTGGGGGGCGTGCTGGTCCTGACGGACCCCAGAAAGACCAGAATATCCAGCATCGCCACTCCTGCGGTTTGGATGCGCCTTGCATCGCCTGTCGTATCTCTATACTTCCAGAGACATGGAAATGAAAGATGCCATAGCGGCCCTGTCGGCCTTGGCGCAGGATACCCGCCTGTCGGTGTTCCGCCTGCTGGTCGTGGCCGGACCGGACGGCATGCCCGCCGGAGAGATCGCGACCGCCATGGCCGCGCCCGCCAACACCATCTCGACGCACCTGTCGATCCTGGCGGCGGCGGGCCTGGTCCGGTCGCAGCGCGAGGGACGCAGCATCCGCTATTTCGCGCGAATGGAGGGGATGACGGCCCTGCTGACCTTCCTGCTGCGCGATTGCTGCCGGGGCAATCCTGACCTGTGCCTGCCGCTGACCGATCACCTGAGCCAGGTCCTGTGCGGCCCCAAGGATACGCCATGACCGACCCCACCACAGACCGGGCCGGGGGCCTGGGGCCGTTCGAACGCTGGCTGACGCTGTGGGTCGCGCTGGCCATGCTGGCGGGGCTGGTGGTGGGCAACATCGCCCCCGGCCTGGTCAATGCCGTGGCCGCGGCCGAGGTCGCATCCATCAACCTGGTGGTCGCGGTGCTGATCTGGGCGATGGTCTATCCGATGATGATCGCCGTCGATCTGGGCGCCGTCAGCGGCGTCTGGAAACAGCCGCGCGGACTGATCATCACGCTGGCGGTCAACTGGCTGATCAAGCCCTTCACCATGGCCTTTCTGGCCGTGCTGTTCTTTGACCATGTCTTTGCCCCCTGGATCGACCCGCAGGATGCCCAGCAATACATCGCCGGCCTGATCCTGCTGGGGGCCGCGCCCTGCACGGCGATGGTGTTCGTCTGGTCGCAGCTGACGCGCGGGGACGCGACCTATACGCTGGTGCAGGTGTCGGTGAACGACCTGATCATGGTCGTGGCCTTCACCCCCATCGTGGCGCTGCTGCTGGGCGTCACGGACATCACCGTGCCGTGGCAGACGCTGATCATCGCCACGGTGCTTTATGTCGCGCTGCCGCTGGCGGCGGGGCTGCTGACGCGGCGGATGCTGGGGTCGCAGGCGGCCATCGACGCCTTTGGCCGGCGGGTCAAGCCGTGGTCCGTGATGGGGCTGATCGCCACGGTGGCGATCCTGTTCGGGCTGCAGGGGCGGGTCATCCTGGACCGTCCGCTGATCATCGCGCTGATCGCCGTGCCGATCATCATCCAAAGCTATGGCATCTTTGCGCTGGCCTATGGCGCGGCCTATCTGATGAAGGTCCCGCACCGCGTCGCCGCCCCCTGCGCGCTGATCGGCACGTCCAATTTCTTCGAACTGGCCGTCGCGGTGGCGATCAGCCTGTTCGGCCTGAATTCCGGCGCGGCGCTGGCCACGGTCGTGGGCGTGCTGGTCGAGGTGCCGGTGATGCTGACCCTGGTGGCGCTGGCCAACCGCACCCGCGCCCGCTTTCCCGAAAGGCCCGTCTGATGTCCGCCCTGCGCCCCGACCTGCTGCCCCCCATCGACCCCGCAAGCCTGCGCCCGGCGCAGCCCTCGACCCACAGGCCGCGTATCCTGATCCTGTACGGATCGCTGCGCGCGCGCAGCTTTTCCCGCCTGACCGCCGAGGAGGCCGCCCGCATCCTGGAGGCCCTGGGCGCCGAGGCGCGCCTGTTCGATCCGCGCGACCTGCCCTTGCCCGACGCGACCGATGCCGACCACCCCAAGGTCGCGGAACTGCGCGATCTGGTCGGCTGGTGCGAGGGGATGGTCTGGTCCAGTCCCGAACGCCACGGCGCGATGACCGGGGTGATGAAATCGCAGATCGACTGGATCCCGCTGTCCCTGGGGGGCGTGCGCCCCACGCAGGGCGAGACCTTGGCCGTGATGCAGGTCTGCGGCGGCAGCCAAAGCTTCAACACCGTGAACCAGCTGCGCATCCTGGGGCGCTGGATGCGGCTGCTGACAATCCCCAACCAATCCTCGGTCGCCAAGGCCTGGGACGAATTCGGCGATGACGACCGCATGAAGCCCTCGCCCTATTACGACCGCATCGTCGACGTGATGGAGGAGCTGGTCCGCTTCACCCTGCTGACGCGCGACATCCGCGACACGCTGGTCGACCGCTACTCCGAACGGGTCGAGGATCACGCCGCCCTGTCCGCGCGCGTGAACCAGTCCAGCGCGGTCTGAGCGGCCCCTACAGCCGCTGTCCCTGCACCCAGGTGCCGCGCAGCGCGCCCGCGGTTCCCACGCGGTGGATGCGGATCAGGTCGGCGCGCGCGTCCTCGGCGATGCGGCCCCGGTCCTTGAGGCCCACGGCGGCGGCGGGGGCTGCGGTCACCGTGGCCAACCCGCGCGCCATGTCGCCCCACAGATCGCCCAGCATCAGCGCGCCCGACAACAGCGAGGCGGGCACGTAATCCGACGACAGGATGTCCAGCAGCTCCGCCCGCGCCAGTTCCAGCGCCGAGACATTGCCGCTGTGAGAGCCGCCGCGGATCAGGTTCGGCGCGCCCATCATCACCCCGATCGCATGATCGCGACAGGCCTGCGCCGCCTCGACCGTGGTCGGGAATTCGGCAAAGTGACAGCCATGGCCCGCGCTGACGGCGACCTGGGGCGCGGTGGTGTCGTCATGGCTGGCCAGCACGGCGCCATAGCGGCGGGCATGCGCCACGGCTGCGGCCTCATGCGCGTCGCCCACCCGCGCGCGCAGCGCCTGCTGTTCGACAACATGGGCCTGGAACTGATCCTCGGACAGGCCCTTCTTGCCGATGACATAGTCGCGCAGCTTGCTGACATCGCGGAACTGGCGTTCGCCGGGGGTGTGGTCCATCAGGCTGACAATGCCGATGCGGTCAGCGGGGCCGAACTTCTCCAGCTCCTGGGTCAGGGTCTGGGAACAGATCTCGGCGCGCAGATGCAGGAAATGGCTGATCCGCAGCGCGCCCTGCGCGCGCAGCTCCAGGATCTCGTCGGCGACGGCGCGGGCGTATTCGTCATATCCCGCGTTGTTGTCGGTCACCACAGACCCCACGCGCAGCGCGTCAAAGACCGTGGTGATGCCCACGCTGGCCAGTTCGGCGTCATGCGCGATGATCGCCGCCGCATGGGGCCAGTCCACGCCGGGGCGCGGCTCCATGTGGCGTTCCAGGTTGTCGGTGTGCAATTCGATCAGACCGGGCGACAGCAGATCGCCGCCGCAATCGATGGCGCCCGACGGCACAGACCGACCCTGTCCGATCGCCGCGATGCGGCCGTCGCGCAGGACCAGATGGCCGGCCACGACCTCGTCGGGCAGAACCAGCATGGCGTTGGCAAGGATCGTCTCGGTCATCGGAAAGTCCTGTCTTGAAGCGCGGGGTCAAAGCGGGTGATGTGCCATCCGGGTGTCACAGCGGTGTGACAGTTTCCGGTTAGGCGGGTGGCATGGATCAGTTCAGCAGATATGCCGTCTATTACGTGCCGCAAGCGGGACCGTTCGCGGATGCGATGGCCGCATGGCTGGGCTGGGACGCGGCGCAGGGCGCAGGCGTCGCGCAGCCCGACCTGACCGGCCTGCCGCGCCCGGCGGCGGCCCTGACCACCAACCCGCGCGCCTATGGATTTCACGGCACGATCCGCGCGCCGTTCCGGCCTGCCGTCCCGGAGGCCGCGCTGATCGCCGCGCTGGACGACCTGGCCGCGCGGCTGGCCCCGGTGCGCTGCGCCGGGCTGGAGATTCGCGACCTGCACGGGTTCCTGGCGCTGATCCCCACGGGCTGCGACGCGGCGCTGTCGGCGCTGGCCCGGGGGGTGGTGCGGGGCACCGATCCGCTGCGCGCGGCCCTGACACCCGATGACATCGCCCGCCGCCGCCCCGAGACGCTGACCCCGCGCCAGCGCGCGCTGCTGGATCGGTGGGGCTATCCCTTTGTCATGGAGGAGTTCCGGTTCCACCTGACCCTGACCGACCGCCTGCCCCCGGCCGAGGCCCGCACCGTCGCCGCCGTCCTGCAGGATCATCTGGCGCCGGTGCTGCCCGCGCCCTTCGTGATCGCCGATCTGTGCCTGATGGCCGAGGACGCGCAGGGCCGGTTCCACCTGCGTCACCGCGCGACCCTGTCGGGCTGAAGCGCGGCCAGCAGGCGCGCGATGCCCGTGTCGGGCGTGCCGTCGTTCACAACCGTGACATGCGCGATGCCCGCGGGCATGGCCCGGTCGGCCCGCGCCAGCCGGGCCGTGATGTCGGCCTGCGCCTCGCGGCCCCGCGCGGCCAGGCGCCGCGCCAGCAGGGCCGCGGGCGCAGTCACCAGCACCACCCGCAGCCCCGGCAGCTGCGCCACAGCCTGCGGCAGGGCCGCGCGGCTGCCGTTGAAGAGGACCGGCCCCGGACCAGCCAGCTGGTCGCGCGGGATGCCATAGGACAGCCCATGCGCCTGCCAATGCAGGGCGAACCGCCCCTGATCGCGCATCCGGGCAAAGCCTGCGGGCGTGACGCCGTCGAAATCCTCGGCCCCCGCATTCGAGGGTCGGGTGATCACCCGCCGCGCCAGCCGCAGGTCGGGCCGCGCCGCCAGCGCCCCCGCGATCAGCAGATCCTTGCCCGCACCGGACGGGCCGACGATGGCCGCGATCATGATGCCCGCGCCGGGGTGAAACCCGTGACGTCGACCAGCCGGTCGCAGACCGCGTCGCGCGCCTCCGCGTCATGAAAGATGCCCAGGATCGCCGCGCCGCGGGCCTTGGCCTCGTGGATCAGGGACAGGACGACGGCGCGGTTCTGCGCATCCAGGCTGGCCGTCGGCTCGTCCAGCAGCAGGACCGGAAACGGGTGGACAAAGCCGCGGGCGATGTTGACGCGCTGCTGCTCTCCGCCCGAAAAGGTGGTGGGCGACAGCGACCACAGCCGGCGCGGGATGTTTAGCCGCCACAGCAGGCATTCGGCCCGCGCCTGCGCCGCGTCCTGCGCCACGCCCAGGGCACGCAGCGGCTCGGCCACGACCTGCACGGTGGGCACGCGCGGCAGCACGCGCAGGAACTGGCTGACATAGCCAAGCGTGTCGCGGCGCAGGGCCATGACAGCGCGCGGTTCCGCCCCGGCCAGCTCGACCCCCGCGATGCGGATCGAGCCGCCGCCGGCGCGGTAATTGCCGTGGATCATCCGCATCAGCGTCGATTTTCCCGACCCCGACTGGCCCGTCAGGCCGACGCATTCGCCAGGGTCCACATGCAGGGCGGCCCCGGCCATGACCGGGATCACCGCGCCGCCCTGATTGTGCAGCACGAAGGATTTCGACAGGTTTTCGACAGCGATCATGGGTTCAGACCTGCAGGACAGAGGATACTAGAAGCTGCGTATAGGCGTGCTGCGGATCGTCCAGCACCTGATCGGTCAGGCCCTGTTCGACCACCCGGCCGCCGGTCATCACCATCAGCCGGTCGGCCAGCAGCCGCACCACCGCCAGATCATGGGTGACGATGATCACCGACAGGCCCATGTCGCGCACCAGCCCGCGCAAGAGGTCCAGCAGGCGCGCCTGAACGCTGACATCCAGACCCCCGGTCGGCTCGTCCATGAAGACCAGCCGCGGCCCGGTGACCAGGTTGCGGGCAATCTGCAGCCGCTGCTGCATGCCGCCCGAAAAGGCCGAGGGGCGGTCGTCGATGCGGTCGCCCGCGATCTCGACCCGGCGCAGCCAGTCCAGTGCCGCGGCGCGGATGTCGCCGTAATGGCGGTGCCCGGTGGCCATAAGGCGTTCGCCCACATTGGCGCCCGCGCTGACCCCCATGCGCAGCCCGTCGCGGGCGTGCTGGTGGACATGCGCCCATTCGGTGCGCGCCAGCCGACGGCGGTCGGATTCCGCCATCGCCAGCACGTCGCGCCCGTCATAGGTGACGGTGCCCGCATCGGGCCGCTGCTGGCCCGCCAGACAGGACAGCAGCGTGGATTTGCCCGACCCGCTTTCGCCGACGATGCCCAGCACCTCTCCGGGCCACAGATCGAAACTGACGCCGGTGCAGCCGATGCGCGGGCCATAGCGACGCTCCAGGTCGCGGACGGACAGCAGGGGCGTCATGCCGCCACCTCGGCCAGGCGGCCCGCATGGCCCGCATCACGGCGGGTGGTGCAATGGTCGGTATCCGAACAGACGAACATGCGGCTGCCCGCGTTATCGGTCACGACCTCGTCCAGATAGCTGTCCCGCGCGCCGCACAGATCGCAGGCGTGATCGGCCTTGCTGGCGACAAAGGGGTGGTCGTCGAAATCCAGGCTGACGACCTGCGTCCAGGGCGGCAGCGCATAGATGCGCTGTTCGCGCCCCGCCCCGAACAGCTGGATCGCCGGGTTGTCCGACAGCTTGGGGTTGTCGAATTTCGGGATGGGCGAGGGGTCCATGACATAGCGCCCCTCGACCCGGACCGGATAGGCATAGGAGGTCGCGATCTGGCCGTGCCGGGCGATATCCTCATACAGCTTGACATGCATCAGGCCGTATTCCTCCAGCGCGTGCATGCGGCGTGTCTCGGTCTCTCGGGGTTCCAGAAAGCGCAGGGGTTCGGGGATGGGCACCTGATAGATCAGGATCTGACCGTCGGTCAGCGGGGTTTCTGGAATGCGGTGGCGGGTCTGGATCACGGTGGCCTGCGTGGTCGCGGTGGTCACGGCCACACCGGCGGTGCGCTGAAAGAACGCGCGGATGCTGACCGCGTTGGTGGTGTCGTCGGCGCCCTGGTCGATGACCTTCAGCCGGTCGTCGGGGGTCAGACAGGCGGCGGTCAGTTGCACCCCGCCGGTGCCCCAACCGTAAGGCATGGGCATTTCCCGGCTGGCGAAGGGCACCTGATATCCCGGGATTGCCAGTGCCTTGAGGATCGCGCGGCGGATCATCCGTTTGGTCTGTTCGTCCAGATAGGCAAAGTTGTAATCGCTCATATCAGCCCCCGCCCGGTCAGATCACGCTCCAGCGCTGCGGGATCGGTGAAATGGTGCGCGGCCATCCCCGCCGCCCGCGCGCCCGCGACGTTGGCCGCGCTGTCGTCGATGAACAGGCAGTCCTGCGGCAGGACGCCGGCCCGGTCGCACAGACGTGCGAACAGGCGCGGGTCGGGCTTGGTGATGCCCTCCTGGCCCGAAACGATGGTGACGCCAAAGGCGTGGGCCAGGCGCGGATGGGTGGCCAGACCGATGGACCAGGTCTCGGCCGACCAGTTGGTGATGGCGTGGACCGGGTGCCCGCGCGCGCGCAGGCGGTCCAGCAGCGCCCAGCTGCCCTCGATGGGGTCGGCGATCGAGGCGGCGTGCCCGGTCAGATAGGACAGGAACAGCGCCCGGTCGTCCGGATCAGCGATCAGGCGCGCCAGATCGGCAAAGCTCTCTCCGCCATCCGCGCGCAGGTTCAGCGCGGCGAAATCGATGCGCGCCAGAAAGGCGTCCACCGAGGCGCGGTCGCCAAGCGTGGGCAGAAAGGCCTGATGCGCGTCCCACCGGACCAGCACGTTGCCGATGTCAAAGACGATGGTGGTCATGATGCGCCCTCGGCTGCTTCCTGCCTCAGGCGGCGGACCAGTTCCAGCTCGGCCTGGAAATCCACGTAATGGGGCAGCTTGATATGCTCTAGGAACCCGGTGGCCTGGATGTTGTCGCAATGCGACAGCACGAATTCGGCGTCCTGCGCGGGGGCGCCGCTGTCATCCTCGCCCAGCTCCCGCCAGCGCAGGGCGCGGTCGACCAGCGACATCGCGATGGCCTTGCGTTCGGACTGGCCCAGGACCAGGCCATAACCGCGGGTGAATTGCGCCGGTTCGGTGCGCGAGCCCTTGAACTGGTTCACGGTCTCGCATTCGCTCAGCTCGATCTCTCCGATCTGGATGGCAAAACCCAGCTCGGGGATCTCCATTTCGACCGGGACGCGGCCGATGCGCAATTCGCCGACAAAGGCGTGGGTGCGCCCGTATCCGCGCTGCGTCGAATAGGCCAGCGACAGCAGGAACCCCTCATCCCCGCGTGCCAGGGCCTGCAGGCGCAGGGCGCGGGACGCGGGCAACTCCAACGGTTCGCGCGTCAGGTCGGGGGCGGGGGTGTCGTCCGGGGCCACAGGCTCGATCAGCCCGTCGCGGTCCAGGATGGCGGTGACATGGGGCACCCGCGCCGGGCCGGGCGTGCCCAGGGGCGCGGGGTCCACGGCGGCAGCCTCCGCGAAATCCAGCAGGCGGTGGGTGTAATCGAAGGTCGGCCCCAGCACCTGCCCCCCCGGCAGGTCCTTGAACGTGGCCGAGACGCGCCGGTCCACCGCCATCGCACCCGTATCGACCGGCACCGACGACCCAAGGCGCGGCAGCGTGGTGCGATAGGCGCGGATCAGGAACACCGCCTCGATCAGGTCGCCCCGCGCCTGCCTTATCGCCAGCGCCGCCAGATCGGGGTCGTAGAGCGACCCTTCGGCCATGACCCGGTTCACGGCCAGCGCCATCTGTTCGCGGATCTGCGCCACCGACATCAGCGGTTCCCTGGGATCGCCGCGCCGTTCCTCGGCCAGCCAGGTATGGGCATTGGCGATGGCGCGTTCGCCCCCCTTGACGGCAACATACATCAGGCGTCCTCCACGACGGTGCTGCGCGGCAGGCAGGCGGTGCGGTCGCCGCAGGTCAGGATGAAATCCAGCCCCATCGGGAACAGCGCCCGGTTGGCGCGGAACGGCGCGATGTCGGGCAGCGACAGGCGGGCCTGATCGCGGATGCCGGGACCGGTCAGGCGGGCGCCCTGCGCCTCCAGCCGGTCCACCTCGACGATCAGCGTGGCCGAGCGGTCGGGGTAATCCGGCAGCCCGATCGCAAATCGGTCCAGCGGCAGCAGGTCGTCCCACCGCCCCAAGGCCAGCGCCGCGCGATCGGGGGCGACCAGCGGACAACCCGCGTGAAACGCCAGCCAGTCGCGCATGGCATCGTGACCCTGCGCCAGATGCAACGGCGTGGTCGGGTCGGCCAGCAGCAAGGCCACCGTCCCCGCCGCCCGGCCCAAGGGCGCGGGCGGCACCGCCAACGCCAGGTCATGGATCGTGCCGGGCCGGGCCATCGCCTGCATCAGCACGCGGAACCCTTGCGCAGATTGGATGGCGGGGTCGGCAAAGCCTCCGGTCAGGGCGGTCATGCGTCCTCTCCGCGTTGCAGGGTAAAGAACTCGACCCGGGTGGCTGCGGCCTTGGCGGCGCGTTCCGCGGCGGCGGCCTGCGCCTCGGCCTGCATGGCGCGCAGCTGGGGGGTCAGCGTGGCTGCGGCCCCGGTCTGCATCAGCGCGTCGATCACTGCCGCGCGGCGGGCATGGCTGCGGGATCGGCCCTGCACATGGCCATGCCCCACCGTCCCGCAGGACAGCGCGACCGAACAGCGCGTCACCGTCATCTCGGCGATGTTGAAAGGCGCGCCGGTGGCGCTGACCCGGCCCTGCACCATCACGGTGCCGGTTTCCGGCGCGCGCAGCAGGTCGTGGTCGGGCAGGTCGGGCAGCACGCGCGCCAGTCGACCAGGGGCCGAGCGCGCCATCAGCGACAGCCAGTCGCGGCGTTCATTGGGGGGCGGGGCTTTGGCGGGCATCTTGCGGCGCGGGTCCATGTTCTATACAACTAGACAAGTGATAGGACGAACCCGTCCCCGGCTCAACAGAAACTGCGTGAATTTTCCATGACACACCCGCCCGCCGCCCTGTGGCAGGACATCGCCGCTACCCTGCGATCCGAGATCGGCGGCGGCCATTACGCCCCCGGTGACCGCCTGCCGTCAGAGGCGCAGCTGGCTGCGCGCTTTGGCGTGAACCGCCATACGGTGCGGCACGCGCTGGCCGATCTGGCGCAGGCGGGGCTGGTTCAGGCGCGGCGTGGCGCGGGGGTGTTCGTGACCGCGCGACCGGCCGATTACGCCCTGGGGCGGCGGGTGCGGTTCACCCAGAACCTGGCGGCGCAGGGGCGCCTTGGCTCGCACCGCTTCACCCGGCTGGAGACCCGCCCCTGCGACGCGGTCGAGGCCCGGGGGCTGTCCCTGCCCCCCGGCGATCCGGTCCATGTGATCGAAGGGGTGTCGCTGGCCGACGGGCAGCCGATGGCCCTGTTCCGGTCCGTCCTGCCGGGCTGGCTG
Source organism: Paracoccus sp. SCN 68-21 (assembly GCF_001724535.1). Lineage (NCBI taxonomy): Bacteria > Pseudomonadati > Pseudomonadota > Alphaproteobacteria > Rhodobacterales > Paracoccaceae > Paracoccus > Paracoccus sp. SCN 68-21. The sequence continues at coordinate 12,871 of NZ_MEES01000066.1, forward strand.
GCCGGGTTGCCGGACCATGCGGCGGAACATCAGTCGATCACCGCCGCCCTGGCCGCCTGCGGCATCGCCGATTACACGCGCGGCAGCACCCGCATCACCGCGGTTCTGGCAAGCCCGGTGCAGGCCGCCACCCTGCGCATCGCGGCGGGCGCGCCGCTCTTGCGGTCGGACGCGCTGAACCACGCCCCCGACGGTCGCCCGGTCGAGATGGGGCGCACCTGGTTCGCGGGCGACCGGGTGGCGCTGGTTCTGGCGGATTAGGCGCCCCGGATCAGCCCCCCCGGATAAGCTTGCGGCGCAGCCAGCCCGACAGGCTGTCCATGGCAATCACCATCACGATGACCAGCAGGATGTAATAGGCCACCTTTTCCCAATCCTGCGTCGTCTGGATCGCCTGCGTCAGCAACAGCCCGATGCCGCCGCCGGTGATCGCGCCGATGATCGTGGCGCTGCGGGTGTTGCTCTCCAGGAAATACAGCATCTGCGACAGCAGGACCGGCAGCACCTGCGGGATCACCCCGAAGCGATACCGCTGCACCGCATTGGCCCCGGTCGAGCGGATGCCCTCGATGGGCTTGTCGTCGACGTTCTCCAGCGCCTCCGAGAACAGCTTGCCAAAGCTGCCGGTGTCGGTCAGCAGGATCGCCAGCGCCCCGGTCAACGGGCCGGGACCAAAGGCGCGCGACAGGATGATGGTAAAGATCAGCGCATCCACGCCGCGCACGAAATCGAACACACGCCGCACGGGGAAGCGCAGCCAGCGCGACGGAGTAAAGTTCTGCGCCGCTAGAAAGGCCAGCGGCAACGCGACAAAGGCCGCGCCGAACGTGCCCAGGAACGCCATCAGCACCGTCTCGAAGATGGCCCAGGCCACGGCGCCGTGCTGCCAGATGTCGTTCGTCCAGAACTCGGACAGGGCCAGGGACAGGTTGCTGACACCCTCGACCAGGGGCGCGCCGCCGATGACGGTGCCCAGCACCTGCCCCGCCGTCATGCCCGAGAACGGGCTGGAGAGGTCAAAGAAGAACATCTCCCACCCCCAGAAATAGCGCAGCGTCTCGGTCCGCGACGCGGTGGCGGTCACGCGGCCCTGATCGGTGGTGATGGTCGCGCGCGTCGGCGAGGCATTGATGAAATCGGGCAGCGTGCCGCCCGGCACCTGCACCGAGACGCCGTCCGACGTGTCCAGCGTGACCGGCCCATAGCCCGGAATGTCATAGACCACCCGCGGCCCGTCATAGGTGACGACATGCCCCGCCCCCAGGTCGATCCGTGCGCCGTCGCCCTGCGCCTGCACCCAGTCCGGGATCTGGCTTTCGGAAAAGACGGCGCGGTTCGACCCTTCGACGCTGACCTGCAGCGTTTCGCGGCGGTTGTCGCGGGTGACGTGGACCTTGTGGCTGACCGCATCGGCCAGCAAGATGGCGGCATTGTCCAGCCGCGCGCGCTGCGCCAGCCCGCCCAGATCAAAGGCCACCGCGACATAGGCCAGATAGACCAGGATCAGCGCAGGCACGGCCAGCGCGATGCGCCGCTTGCGGGTCATCAGGCGGATGGTGCTGTCGCGCAGATCGTCCGCAGGCATGGGAATGGCGGTCACAGGGGCGCTCCGTGCGTCAGGCGGTTGCGGGCCAGGCCCGAGATCTGGTCGACGACCACGATGGCGGCGAACAGCATCAGAAAGATCGCCGCAGCCTGGTCGAACTTGCCCTGTCCGAAGGTCATGGCGTTGCGCAATTCGTATCCGATGCCGCCCGCGCCGACGAAACCCAGGATCGCGGAGGCGCGGATGTTCACCTCCAGCCGCAGCAGGGCATAGGATAGATAGTTCGGCGCCACCTGCGGGATCACGCCCAGCCAGATGCGCTGCGACCAGGTGGCGCCCACGGAGGCCAGCCCGTCCAGGGGCTTCAGGTCGACATTCTCGTTCACTTCCGAGAACAGCTTGCCCATCGCGCCGGCGGTGTGGATGGCGATGGCGATGACCGCGGGCACCGGCCCGCCGCCCAGAATGAAGATCAGCACCAGGGCGATCACGATCTCGGGCACCGCACGGAACACGTCCGAGATGCGCCGCATCAGCGGCACCAGGCGCGGCCAGCGCGCCAGCCCCCGCGTGGCCCCCATCGCCAGCGCCGTGCCCGCCATGCAGCCCAGCAAGGTGGCGACCACGGCGATGTTCAGCGTCTCGACCACGGCGGGCAGGGCGCGGACCATGTGACCCGGCAGGTTGGCGAATTTTGCCACCGCCTCGGACACGACATCGGCGGGGAAATCGCCCACGCTGGACAGGCCGACCCAGAAACCGCCCGCATTGCGCGCATCGGCCACGCGAAAGCCGGACACCATCATCGCCACGAAGATCACGACCAGCAGGCCGCCATAGATCCGCTTGCGCCGCGTCTGCGCCAGATAGTCGTCGCGGATGTCGATCAGTGCCATCGCGGCCCCCCGGAAAATGCAAAGGCCGGACCCGCGCGGGGTCCGGCCATGGTTGGGAAAGGATCAGTTCATCTCGGCGCGGCGGATGTCGATGATGGTCTGATATTCCTCATGGGTGACGGGGGTGAAGCCCGCGGTCTCTCCGGCGGCGACGCCATAGGCGCAGGTCGGGTCAGAGTCGTGCAGGCCCGCGACCAGGTCGATCATCGTCTGCTTGACGTCATCGGGCAGGGCCTGACGCAGCACCACCGGACCCTCGGGGATGGGCGAGGATTTCCAGATCTCGACGATGTCGTTCATGTCGACGATGCCGCTGTCGGCGGCCTTGCGCAGCGCGCCCGAATTATAGCCGTCCTCCCACGCGCCCTGACCGTCCGCCCAGGTCACGCCCGCGTCGTAATCGCCGTTCACGACCGCGATGATCGACTGTTCATGGCCGCCCGAGAACCCGATGCGGCTGAGATATTCGCCCTCGGTCATCGAATAGCCCTCGGCGGGCAGCTCCACGTTCGGGATCAGGAACCCCGAGGTCGAGTTGGGGTCGGCAAAGGCAAAGCTCTTGCCCTCCATGTCGTCCAGCGAGGTGATGCCGCTGTCGGCGCGGGCAAAGCCGATCGAGTGATAGGTATAGCTGCCGTCCAGGTTGGTCTTGACCAGAACCGGCTCGATCTTGTCCTCATCGGCCACATAGACGGCGGCATAGGCAGACGCGCCCAGCCAGGCCATGTCCAGCGCGTCGCCCAGCAGGCCCTGGATCACGCCGTTGTAATCGGCGGGGGTGAACAGGCGGACGGGCACGCCCAGGGCCTCTTCGGCATAGGCGCGCAGGCATTCGTTCGACGCCATGCGGTCCTGGGCGTTCTCTCCGCCCAGCAGGCCGATGCGGAATTCGGTGATCTCCTGCGCATGCAGGGGGGTGGCCAGCGCGGCGGTGGTGGCCAGCAGGGTCATCAGTCGGGTCATGGATCTTCTCCGATGGGGTGGGTCAGGCCAGCATGCGGGCGGCGTATTCGGCATCCGCGCTGGTGTCGGTGGGAATGGCGGTCGAGGTCGCGCTTTCGTTGAAATCCGCGTCGGCGCCATAGATGTCGCGGGCCACGCCCGTGGTCAGCTGGGCGGGCACGCCGTCGAACACCACGCGCCCGTCGCGCATGCCGATCACCCGGTCGCAATAGCGCCGCGCGGTGTCCAGCGTGTGCAGGTTGGCGATGACCATGCGGCCATCCTCGACATTGATGCGTTTCAGCGTGTCCATCACGATCTGGGCGTTCATCGGGTCCAGGCTGGCGATGGGCTCATCCGCCAGGATGATGCGCGGGTCCTGCATCAGGGCCCGGGCGATGGCCACGCGCTGCTGCTGGCCGCCCGACAGGGCCTCGGCGCGTTTGGGGGCCTGTTCGGCGATGCCCAAGCGGTCCAGGATCTCCAGCGCGCGGATGATGTCGGCACGGGGCCACAGGTTCAGCACCGTCTGCCAGGTCACGCGGCGGTTCAGGATGCCGTGCAGCACGTTCGACACCACGTCCATGCGCGGCACCAGGTTGAACTGCTGAAAGATCATCGCGCATTGGCTTTGCCAGGCGCGCATCTCGGCGCCGCGCAGGGCCAGGATGTCGCGTCCGTCGACCAGGATCTGGCCGCCGCTGGCCGGGGTCAGCCCGTTCATCATCCGCAGAAAGGTCGACTTCCCGGCGCCGGACCGGCCGATGATGCCGACGAAGGCCGGGCCGTCCACGGTCATGCTGACATGATCAACGGCGGCCTTTTGGCCAAACAGCTTGGTGGCAGAGCGAACGTCCAGCATGGGGCCTCTCGGGTTGCTGAGGCCCCGGTTAACGATCTTGCGTGACGGTCCCCTGTCCCGCCGGTGACATGTCCGTGACAACGCCCGGCATGCGGGGCGCCTATCGCTCCGCCGGTCCGAACCCCTGCCGCTCCAGATAGGACGAGACGACCAGATGCGGAATCGTCAGCGCCGCCAGCAGCTGGAACGCCTGCGCGGTCACGTCGGGGGTGATCGCGCCGCCCGTGACGCGCGTGGCCGCCAGCCAGAGCGCCGCCGCCGCGACCGGCAGGGCGACCGCCGTCGCGGCCCGCCAGCGCCAGGGCAGGTCGCCCAGCCTCAGCTGCGCGCTGGCCAGGTGGCGCGGCGAATGCAGGCAGACGAAATACAGCGCAAACCCGATCACCGGCGGAAACAGCAGCAGCGCCCCCAGGGCCCCGGCCATGGCCAGCGCGGTCATGCGGCCCCCCTGCTGCCAGACGATCAGGCAGCAGACCGCGGTGACCACCAGCACCACCGGCGCGATCAGGAACAGCCCGGTCGCGACCGCCGCACCGCCCTGCCCCGCCGTCATGTCGGAAAAGATCGCCGCCACCTGATCCGGATGGGCCAGCGCGGGCGCCGCCGCCACCGAGGCGCCGCAGATCAGGCGCAGCAGCGGGTCGTCGATCCCCTCCCAGTCCTCACCGAAGTGATAGGCGGCGGCGATCAGGAAGAACACCAGCGTGGCCCCCGGCCACAGCCGCCAGGCGAGGACCATGGCGACCACGATGGCGATATAGATGGCGGTCGCGGCCACCAGCCGCGCCCGCCTGCCCCGCGACACCCGCCCCAGAAGGCTGATGTCATAGGCCCCATGCGGCAGCCCCCCTCCCAGCACGATGGCCGTGGCGGCCAGCGTGCCCAGCTGCCCATCCAGGTCCAGGCCCAGGGCCCTGGCCGCCATCAGCAACGGGATGGCGGCCCAGAAGACCGTCAGGGCGGCCCCTCCGGGATGGGCGCCGGGCAGATCGATGCGCGATGCGCCTGTCCCGGACGGGCGGGTCATGCCTTGGCGGTCTTTTGGGCTTGGTCCATCTCGATCCCCGATTTGCGGACCGCGATGATGTAGATCAGGATGCCCAGGCCGACCTTGGCCACCAGGTCTGCGACGGTATAGCCGATCTGGATGACGGTGTTGGCCGTCGGACCCTCCAGCCCGACAAAGGGCGCCATGTAGACGATGGGGTAAAAGCCCCAGGACGCAAAGGTCAGCAGCCGCGCCTGCTTGATCAGCGACCGCACCTGCGGCGGCTGCGTTTCGATGGCGCGACCCAGGCCGCTGAACAGCTCATAGACGATATAGGCGAAGGGGATCGTGGACAGGAAACCCCACAGCGCGCGGGTGCCGTTGCTCTCCGCGATCTCGCCGGGATAGCCCAGGATGACCATCAGCGCGGCGGCGACGCCCAGCCTGGTGGCCTTGCTGATCGTCTCGTCACACGACAGGCGCATGACCAGCACCAGCTCGATCAGCAGCAGCGGCACCGTCAGCAGCCAGTCGACATAGCGATAGGCGTCGTTGAAGGCGTATCCGGCGGCCGAGACGGTGCCGTTCTCGAACAGGAAGGCGGCCTCCCAGCTCTGGAAGATGCGAAAATAGTGATAGGCCGCGATGGCCGTCACCAACCCCGAGATGACCAGGGCGGTGCGATAGGCGGGGGCGACTTCGGACCGCCCGAACCACAGAAAGATCGTGGCCGCGGCCATGGCCGCGAATGTGAACGAGATCGAGTTGTAGACCAGCAGGTACTGAAAGGCGCTCATGGCCTCGGGTACCGATTCGACAGCGACAGCTTCCATCACGTTGTTCCTCCGATTGGGGCAGGCGGGCGCGGCGCGATGGCGACGGGCCCGACCGTGCGGCCCTCAGTTGCTGCCGATCAGGGCCGTGAAACAAATGATAACTTGCCGAAGGCTGACTGCGCGCGCATGCCGCATCCTGGGGCTGAACGCGCGGGTGAAACCGGCCCTGCGCAGGGCCGCGTGCCGCATGCGGCACGGCGCGCGCGATGTGTGATTTCACGGCATTCACACCGGTTCGTGACCCGAATCAGGCGGGCGGCAAGGCGGGCCGCGCTGTGACGATGCGTAGCATCACGAACCGCGCGCAGCTGCGACACAGCCCCTGTCGCGGTCCCTGTGGCATAGTGTCCATTGCGCCCCTGCAGGTACGGCGCGGGCCGTTCCGACACCGCCGGGATTGGGCATCGACGGTAGCGGGGCCCCGCCCCTAGCCCGGCGTGACGCCGTTCTCCAGCCGGGCAAAGGCCGACATCACGACCCGTTCCGACCGGTCCAGATAATCGGCCAGACGCGCCGCGGCCGCCGCCGTGTCCCCCGCCACCAGCAACTCCAGGATCGCACCGTTTTCCTGCAGGAACGGCGCGTGCAGCTGTTCGGGGCTGTCCAGCAGGCCAAAGGCCAGGCGCAGCTCTGCCATCGCCTGCGCAAAGAACGCCGTCAGGCGCGGGCTGTCGGTCAGCGCGACGATAGCCGCGTGAAAGCCCATATTGGCGCTGCCCACGCCGCGCCAGTCGCCCGCCTCGCGCGCCGCCCGGGCCTGGGCCACGCATTCGGCCATGCGCAGGGCCGCTGCGTGGCGGGGCCAGGCCTGGGCCAGGGCCTGAACCTCGATCAGGCGGCGCACACGATAGATGTCCAGCACCCCCGCCATCGACGGCACCGCCACCGACACGCCGCGATTGGGCGCGTGGGTCAGCAGCCCCTCGCGCGTCAGCAGGCGGAACACCTCGCGCAGCGTGTTGCGCGACACCGACAGATCGGCCGCCAGGCGCGTCTCGGACAGGCGCTGGCCGGGGCGCAGATGCCCCGCGATCACCTGCGTGCGCAGGCGGGCGGCGGTCTCTTCGGCCAGGCCGGCGGGATTCGGATCGGTCATGGGTCGTCCTGTGATGCAGGGTCGATCATGGCGGCAGGGCAGAGGCAGGGCAAGCAGGCTGTTGCCTTGATTCCGGGCAGATTGCCGCGCAGGTCATTCCCGATTGTTCAACAAAACTGTCACGACTGTCAGATAATCGTTGACGGATCACGGAATCGTGGCAGGCTGGTGACAATCAACAACAGTCCGACACGGGGAAACATCCATGACCACCGACCGCAGCGTTGCGGCCGCCAGCCTTCGCGGAGGCCTTCTGGCGGCGATTTTCCTGATGGCGACTTCGGCCATCGGGCCGGGCTTCATCACCCAGACCGCGACCTTCACCGCGCGGATGGGATCGGCCTTCGCTTTCGCGATCCTGGCGTCGATCCTGATCGATTTCGTGGTCCAGCTGAACATCTGGCGCATCACCGCCCTGACCGGCAAGCGCGCGTCGGAAACCGCGAACGCGGCCATTCCCGGCGCGGGCTATCTGCTGACGGCGCTGGTGGTGATCGGCGGGCTGGCCTTCAACGTGGGCAACATCGCGGGCGGCGGGTTGGGCCTGAACGCCATGCTGGGCCTGGACCCCAAGATCGGCGGCGCGATCACCGCGGTGCTGGCCATCGCGATCTTTCTGTCGCGGCAGGCCGGGCTGCTGCTGGACCGGGCGATCATCGGGCTGGGCATCGTGATGATCCTGCTGGTGCTGTTCGTGGCGGTGCAGTCCAACCCCCCGGTGGGCGAGGCGCTGCGCCAGACGATCTGGCCCGACACCATCGACTTCGCCACCATCACCACCATCGTGGGCGGCACGGTCGGCGGATACATCACCTATTCCGGCGCGCACCGTCTGCTGGACAAGGGCCTGACCGGCCCGCACAACCTGACCGCCGTCACCCGCGCGGCGCTGACCGGGATCGCGGTCACGGGCGTCATGCGCTTTGTGCTGTTCCTGGCGATCCTGGGCGTTGTCGCGTCGGGCGTGACGCTGGATCTGTCGTCGCAGGCGGCGAACCCGGCGGCGCAGGCCTTTCAGGCGGCGGCGGGCGATTGGGGGATGCGCGTCTTTGGCGTGGTGTTGTGGGCGGCGGCGCTGACCTCGGTCATCGGGGCGGCCTATACCTCGGTCAGCTTCCTCGACGTGGTGGGCGTACGCAGCGACGCGGCCCGGTCCAAGGCCACGGTGGGTTTCATCGCCTTTTCGCTGGCGGTGTATCTGGCGCTTGGGACGGCACCGGCGGCGATCCTGGTGTTTGTCGGCGGCTTCAACGGGTTGATCCTGCCCATCGGCCTGACGATCTTTACCTATATCGGCTATGCGCGGTCCGACCTGATGGGCGGGCACCGCTACAACCGGGTGCTGCTGGCGCTTGGGGCCATCGTCTGCGCGCTGACCTGGTACATGGGCGCGCGGTCGGTCACCACGATCTTCGCCTTTCTGGGCGTGTAAGGAGGAGCCATGCCAATCGACCTCAACAGCGACCTGGGCGAGGGCTACGGCCCCTGGCCGATGGGGGACGACGCCGCGATGCTGGACATCGTCAGTTCCGCCAACATCGCCTGCGGCTTTCACGCCGGCGACCCGGCGGGGCTGCTGGCGGTGCTGCGACAGGCGGCGGCGCGGGGCGTCGCGGTGGGGGCGCATGTCAGCTATCCCGACCGCGTAGGGTTCGGGCGGCGCACCATGGACGTGGCGCCGGACGACCTGACCGCCGACGTGATCTATCAGATCGGCGCGTTGCAGGGTCTGGCGCGGGCGGCGGGCACGCGGGTCACTTACGTGAAACCGCATGGAGCGCTGTACAACACCATCGCGGATGACGCGCGCCAGGCCGATGCGGTCATCGCGGGCGTCAAGGCGGTCGACCCGTCGCTGGTGCTGATGGGTCTGGCCGGGGCGCCCGTGCTGGACCGCGCGCGCGCCGCGGGCCTGTCGGTGGTGGCCGAGGCCTTCGCCGACCGCGCCTATACCGCCGCGGGCGCGCTGGTGTCGCGCAAGCATACGGGCGCGGTCCTGCATGACGCGGACCTGATCGCGGCCCGCATGCTGCGCCTGGCGACTGAGGGCGTGCTGGAGGCCGAGGATGGCAGCATCCTGCGCCTTGAGGCCGACAGCATCTGCGTGCATGGCGACAGCCCCGGCGCGGTGGCCATCGCCGCCCGGGTCCGCGACGCGCTGATCGCGGGCGGGGTCACCATCGCGCCCTTTGCCAGGGGTGGGGCATGACCCCGGCCGAGGCGCGGCTGGCCGCGCGGCATGGGCCCGCGCGCCCGACCTCGGGTCAGGCGCCGGGGTTTACCCAGTGCAACATGATCTCGCTGCCGCGTGATTGGGCGTGGGATTTCCTGCTGTTTGCGCAGAGGAACCCCAAGCCCTGCCCGGTGCTGGACGTGACCGATCCCGGCAGCCACCGTACCGTCATGGCGCCCGATGCCGACCTGCGCACCGACATTCCGCTGTACCGCATCTGGCGCGACGGCGTGCTGACCGAGGAGGTAACCGACGCCACATCCCACTGGGCCGAACATCCCGACCTGGTGACCTTTCTGATCGGCTGTTCCTTCACCTTCGAAGGGGCGCTGATGGCGGCGGGCATCCCGGTCGCGCATGTCGACCGGGGCTGCAACGTGCCGATGTTTCTGACCGACCGCGACTGTCGCCCCGCGGGGCGGATGTCGGGGCGGCTGGTCGTGTCGATGCGACCGATCCCGGCAGATCGGGTAGCCGAGGCCGCGATGATTTCGGGCCGCACCCCCGCCGTTCACGGCGCCCCGGTGCATGTGGGCCTGCCCGAGGCCCTTGGCATCGCCGACCTACAAAAGCCCGATTTCGGCGACCCGGTGCCGGTGGGTTCGGGTCAGGTGCCGGTCTTCTGGGCCTGCGGGGTGACGCCTCAGGCAGCGGTCATGGCGTCCAAGCCGCCTTTCGCCATCACCCATGCACCGGGGCACATGTTCGTCACGGATGTGCCGGAAACCCGGTGGCAGACATGACCCGCGTCCTGCCCATCGGCCCGCGCGCCTTTCTGGTCGAGTTGGCCGATCTGGACGCGACGCTGGCGCTGTTCGACGCGCTGGCGGCCGATCCGGTCGCGGGCGTGGCCGAGATCGTGCCCGCCGCCCGCACGCTGATGGTCACCACGGGTCCCGGCGTGGCCGCCGATGCCGCCCTGGCCCGCGCCGTGCTGGCCCGCCAGCCCGCCCCCGGCACCATGCCTGCGACGCGGGCAACCGAGACGGTCGAGATCCCCGTGACCTATGACGGCGAGGATCTGGCCGAGGTCGCATCCCTGATGCGCCTGACCACGGATGAGGTCATCGCCGCCCATCAGGCCGCGACCTGGCAGGTGGCCTTTTGCGGCTTTGCACCCGGGTTCGCCTACATGACCTGCGCCGATGCGCGGTTCGACCTGCCGCGCCGCTCCGCCCCGCGCACGAAGATCCCGGCGGGGTCGGTCGCGCTGGCGGGGCGGTTCTGTGGCATCTATCCGCAGGCCAGCCCCGGCGGCTGGCAGCTGATCGGCCGGACCGAGGTGCCGATGTTCGACCTGACCCGCGACGTCCCCGCCCTGCTGCGCCCCGGCGTCAGGGCGCGCTTTGTCACCGGCCATGCGCGCGTCCATGCCGTGACCGTCCCCGACCCCGCACCGGTGACCGGCCTGCGCGTGGTCCAGACCGCCTTTCCGATCCTGGTGCAGGATGCCGGGCGCATGGGTCAGGCGGGCCAGGGGGTCAGCGCATCCGGCGCGCTGGACTTGGCCGCACTGCGCCGCGCGAACCGTGCGGTGGGCAACCCGGCGGGGGAGGCCGCGCTGGAGATCACGCTTGGCCCCGTCCGCCTGCGGGCGGAGGTGGCGATGACCCTGGCTCTGACCGGTGCCGCGACCGCCTGCGTCAGCGGGCGGGCCCAACCCGTGGCCTTTGCGCTGGATGCGGGCGACGAGGTGACCATCGACCCGCCGGCCCGTGGCATGCGCAGCTATCTGGCGATGCGTGGGGGGTTCGACGTGGCCCCCGTGCTGGGCTCCTGCGCCACCGACACGCTGGCGCAGATCGGCCCGACCCCGCTGGTGGCGGGCGATGCGCTGGCCCCGGCGGGCCGCGCGGCGGGGGCGGTGACCGACCCCGGCCCTGGACCGACGCTGCCGCAGGCCGGCGATGTCGTGACACTGCCCGTGACACTGGGGCCGCGCACCGATTGGTTTGATGCGGCCACCGTGGCGCGGTTCCTGAGCCAGCAGTGGTCGGTGACGCCGCAATCGTCGCGCGTGGGCATCCGCCTGTCGGGCGAGGCGCTGACCCGCGACGACGCCCGCGAACTGCCAAGCGAGGGCACGGCGACCGGCGCGATCCAGGTGCCTCATTCCGGCCAGCCGGTGCTGTTTCTGGCCGACCACCCGCTGACCGGCGGCTATCCGGTCATCGCGACGCTGCACCCCTCGGCGCTGGATCTGGCGGGACAGCTGCCGCCCGGCACGCGCATCCGCTTTGCTGCCGACACGCCCTTTACCGATATCGACCCGGAGGCACATGATGTTTCGTGACACCCCCCTGACCCCCATCCGCCGCATCCTGATCGCCAATCGCGGAGAGATCGCCCTGCGCGTCATCCGCGCCTGCGCCGATGAAGGCATCGAATCGGTGGCGATCTATGCCGATCCCGACCGCGACGCGCCCTTTGTCCGCGCCGCCGATCAGGCCTGGGCGCTGGAGGGGCACCGCCCCGCCGACACCTATCTGGACGCGGCCAAAGTCCTGGCCATCGCCGCCCGCGCGCAGGTCGACACGATCCATCCGGGATATGGGTTCCTGTCGGAGAATGCCGATTTCGCCCGCGCGGTGCAGGCGGCAGGCATCCTGTGGATCGGGCCTGATCCCGACGTGATCGACGCGCTTGGCGACAAGATCCGCGCGCGAGAGATCGCGCAGGCCGTGGGCGCGCCCTTGGTCGCGGGCAGCCCCGGTCCCATCGCCAGCGGGGCTGAGGCGCTGGCATTCGCCCGCGAGCACGGCCTGCCGCTGGCCATCAAGGCGGCCTTCGGCGGCGGCGGGCGCGGCATGCGCGTCGCCCGCGATTTGGACGAGGTCGAGGAGCTGTTCGACGCCGCCACGCGCGAGGCAGTCACCGCCTTCGGACGCGGCGAATGCTATGTCGAGCAGTTCCTGGACCGCCCCCGCCATATCGAGGCGCAGGTGCTGGCCGACCGGCACGGCACGGTCAAGGTGCTGGGCACCCGCGACTGTTCGCTGCAGCGGCGCAACCAGAAGCTGGTCGAGGAGGCGCCCGCGCCCTTTCTTTCCGACGACCAGCGCACGCGCATCCATGACAGCGCCCGCGCCATCTGCGCCCATGCGGGCTACAGCGGCGCGGGCACGGTCGAATTTCTGCTGTCCGCCAATGGCACCATCAGCTTTCTGGAGGTGAACACCCGACTGCAGGTCGAACACCCCGTGACCGAGGAGACGACCGGCATCGACATCGTCCGCGCGATGATCCGCGTGGCGCAAGGCGCGCGCCTGACCGATGACAGCGTGCCCGAACTCACCGGCCACGCGATCGAGTTCCGCATCAATGCGGAGGACCCCGGCCGCGGCTTTCTGCCCACGCCCGGCCCGATCACGCTGTGGTCGGCGCCCGGCGGCATCGGCATCCGGCTGGACAGCGGCGTCGAACAGGGCGGCCAGGTCGCGGGCCAGTTCGATTCGATGATGGCCAAGCTGATCGTGACCGGCCCCGACCGCGCCACCGCTATCGCCCGCGCCCGCCGCGCCCTGCGCGAGTTCCGCATCGAAGGCGTGGCCTCGGTCCTGCCGTTCCACCGCGCGGTGCTGGAGGCGCCGGAGTTCACCGACGCGTTCGCCGTCCACACCCGCTGGATCGAGACCGATTTCGCCGACCGACTGGCCGCCGCCGTCCAGCCCGCAGGCCGCGTGACGCCCGCCCCGGACCAGCCGATGCTGCGCCTGTCGATCGAGATCGACGGCAGGCGCCATGATCTGGCCCTGCCCCAGGGCCTGCTGGCGGCCGGCACCCCCGCGGCCCCCGCGCCCGAGGAGGCGGCCGTCGATGCCGATGCCGTCACCGCCCCCGTCGCGGGCACGCTGTCGCTGTGGCAGGCCCCGGACGGCGCGCAGGTCGAGGCGGGCCAGGTCATCGCCGTGATCGAGGCGATGAAGATGGAGACGCGCATCGAGGCACCCCATGCCGGCACCCTGACCCGCATCGCGCCCGAAGGCGCGACCTTGGCCCACGGCGCGCCCCTCTGCCGCATTACGCGCTGAGCGGTCCCTTCGGGGCGGCCGCCTGCCCCGAAGGAACCACTGCTGGCGCTTCGCCCACGAACGGACCCCGGCCTTGGGCGTTGACCCGCGGCGGGCGGGGGTCTGCTTTCCGGCCCATGCCCGGCGGTGATCCGGCAACCCCGGCCCGCACGCCACGGACGGCAGGTCCCCCACCCTTATCCGCGCCGAAAGGCCCGCCGCCGTGGACAGGGCGGCACCGTCAGCGCCCGGTTTCCGGGGTGGAAATACGCCCTCCGCGGGTCGGGTGCGACGTGATGTGACCCTGCGGAGGATGGAACCGGACGCAGTCCCGCCGGTTGCCCCCGCGAACAAAGGAGACGTCATGTCCACGATCACCACCACCAATCCCGCGACCGGCGAGACCGTCGAGACCTATCCGATGATGTCCGAGGCGCAGGCCACCGCCAAGCTGGAGGCCGCGCATGCCGCCTTTCTACAGTGGCGCAGCGTCCCCCATGCCGAACGGGCACCCTATCTGACCAAAATCGCCCAGACCCTGCGCGACAACGCCGATGATCTGGCCGCGCTGATGACCCGCGAGACTGGCAAGCTGCTGAAGGACGGCCTGCGTGAGGTCGAGCTGTGCGCGGCGCTGTTCGACCATGCCGCCAGCACCGGCCCCGACCTGCTTGCCGTTGAGGAACGCACCCATGGCAAGGGCTCTCGCGGTGTCGTCACCTATCAGCCGGTCGGCGTGATCTATTCGATCCAGCCGTGGAACTTCCCGCTGTATCAGCCGGTCCGCGTGCTGGCCGACAATCTCATGGCGGGCAATGCCTGCGTGCTGAAACATGCCAGCATCTGCACCGGCACAGGCCTGCGCCTGCGCGAACTGTGCATTGAGGCCGGCCTACCCAAGGATCTGTTCCAGGTCATCCTGATCGACCACGACGTCAGCGACGCGCTGATCGCCCATCCGCTGGTGCGCGGCGTGACGATGACGGGCAGCGACGGGGCCGGGCGCCATGTCGGCGCGACCGCCGCCAAGGCGCTGAAAAAGACCGTGCTGGAGCTGGGCTCCAACGACGCCTATCTGGTGCTGTCGGATGCCGATATCGAGACGGCGGTGAAGTTCTCGGTCATGGGGCGTCTGTACAATAACGGGCAGACCTGCGTGTCGGCCAAGCGGTTCATCGTCACCGATGCGGTCTATGACGCCTATGTCGCGGCGATGGAGAAGATCGCGATGGGCGATCCGACGCAGGACGGCACCGAACTGGGCCCGCTGTCCAGCACCGATCAGCGCGACACCGTGGCCGAACAGGTCCGCGACAGCGTCGCCAAGGGCGCCACGGTGCTGTGCGGCGGCACGGTGCCGGACCGCACGGGCGCCTATTACCCCGCCACGGTGCTGGCCGATGTCGCGCCCGGCATGCCCGCCCACGACGACGAGATCTTCGGCCCCGTCGCTGCCGTCATTCGCGCCAAGGACGACGAGGACGCGATGCGCATTGCCAATGCCAGCCGCTATGGCCTGGGCGGCGGCATCTTCTGCCGGGACGAAGAACGCGCGCTGCGCCTGGCGCGCGATCATTTCGACACCGGCATGGTCCGCATCAACTCGTTCGGGGCGGCCGATCCGAACATGCCCTTCGGCGGGGTCAAGGATTCCGGCTATGGCCGCGAACATGGCGGCTTCGGCATGAAGGAATTCGTCAACATCAAGGCGATCTTCCTGCCCTGACGCGCCGATACGACAGCGTCGCGCCCGGGGTCACCCCCGGGCCGCGCAACCACGGAAAGGACAGACCATGCCCATGACCATCCTCATCGCCGGCGCGACCGGCAAGACCGGCCTGCTGCTGACGCGGGATCTGCTGGATCAGGGGCACCGCGTCGTGGCGCTGGTGCGAGAGACATCGGACACCGCAAGCCTGCCGCAGGGGGTGACCCTGCGCCACGGCGATCTGACCGACCTACCACCCGGCATCTGCGACGGCGCCGATGCGGTGATCTTTGCCGCCGGGTCGGGCGGCGCGACCGGCCCCGAAATGACGGACAGGGTCGATCGCGACGGCGCGATGCGCCTGATCGACCGGGCACGGGAGGCGGGCGTCGGCCGCTTTGTCATGCTCAGTTCGGTGGGGGCGGATCAGGCCAATCCGACCGGCGATCTGGCCCATTACCTCAAGGCCAAGCATGACGCCGACGCCCATCTGCGCGGCGCGGGCCTGACCTACGCCATCCTGCGCCCCGTCGCGCTGACCGATGCGGGTCGCAGCGCAGATGTCATCCTGGGCGACGCCGTGGACCGCACGGCTTCGGCCAGCTGCGCCGATGTGGCCGCCCTGCTGGCGGAGGCCGCGACAACGGGCCGGTTCGACGGGCAATCGCTGGACATGCAGTCGGCCTGACCACCGCGCGGTGGTCAGGCGCGCGCGCGATCCCGGCAGACCCCGGATTGCGCGATGATCTCCCGGACCAGGTGTTCGCGGCGATAGGCCATCACATGCACGCCGCTGACGCCGGCGATCTGGCGGATCTGCTGGATCAGCTCGATGCACAGGCGCTTGCCCTCCTCTCCGGGGTCGGCGGCGCGGTCCAGACGGTCGATCACCGCATCGGGGATGTGGATGCCCGGCACGTTGCTGCGCATCCACCGCGCCGCCCTGCCCGAGGCCAGCGGCCCCACCCCCGCCAGGATGAACACCCGCCGATCCAGGCCCAGATCGCGCACCCGCGCCATGAACCGTTCGAACACCGGGATGTCGAAGATATAGTTGGTCTGAATGAAATCCGCCCCCGCCTCGACCTTTTTCGCCAGGCGGTCGGGGCGCCAGTCCAGCGGCGCGATGCAGGGGTTCTCTGCCGCGCCCAGGAACATGCGCGGCGGGCTGGTGATGCGGCGGCCCGACAGGAACACGCCATCGTCGCGCATCGTGCGGATCGTGCGCAGCAGAGAGATGGAATCCAGGTCGAACACTGGCCGCGCGCCGGGCTGATCGCCCACGCCCACCCCGTCGCCGGTCAGGCACAGCACGTTGCGCACCCCCATCGCCGCCGCCCCCAGCACGTCGCCCTGAATGGCGATGCGGTTCCGGTCCCGGCACGATATCTGATAGACGGTCCCATAGCCCGCCCGCGTCAGCAGGGCCGAAATTCCGATGGACGACATGTGGCAATTGGCGCCCGAGGCGTCGGTCGCGTTGATCGCGTCGGCCACCTCGGCCAGGGGGCGTGCGGCGGTGAACACATCGGCGGGATCGGCGCTGTCGGGCGGGTTCAGCTCGGCCGTGACGGCGAAATGGCCCTGGCGCAGCACCCGCTCCAATCGGCTGCTCGAGACGTGGCCGGGCGGCGGCGTGTCATAGCTGGGCTGCCAGCGGGCAAAGTCGGGGGGCGTGGCGTCGGTCATCGCCCGACCCCACGGTCGCTGGCGCGGGGCGGTTCGGGGGCCAGGGGGGCCGCGGCGGGCTCATGGGCGCGGGCGCGGGGAAAGGCGCGGGCGATGGTGTCGCGCGGCGCGTCGGTCGGCCCGCCGGGCATGGCGGCCTTTTCGCGCGCGACCCGCAGCCAGGAGGACGACCCCTCCAGGCTGCGGTTCACCGGCGGCTGGACATCGCTGATCTGGCCGCCGCCGCGCATTCGGGCCGCCCCCTCCCAGGCCATGACCCAGACACAGCGCATCTGCGGCTTGACCTCGCAGAACCCGCCGGGTCGCACGCCGCCGCAGGGGCCGTTGCGCAAGGTCTTGGGGCAGTTCATCGGGCACGACATGCCGGTCGATGACAGCACGCATTGCCCGCACATCCGGCAATCGAACAGCAGGCCCTTGGTCAGCCTTTCAACCGCCGCGACCGGGCGTTCCAGCCGGTCATAGCCGATGCGCCGGAACAGCGGGTCCATCGCCACCAGCGCCCGTTCGAACCGGACATAGACCCATTCAAAGGCCCGGGCGTGGCGCACAGCGAAACTGCGGATGCGCTCCATCGCTCAGGCCCGATCCGTGGCCGGGCGCGGCGCGGTTGCGTCCGCCGCCATCCTCCGCGCCTCGTCGCGCAGCACGAATTTCTGGATCTTGCCGGTCGATGTGCGCGGGACCGGGGCAAAGACCACCCGCGCCGGGATCTTGTAGGGGGCCAGATGCGCCCGGCACCAAGCCAGCAGGGCCGCGGCGTCAGCCTGCGCGTCGGGGGCCAGCTCGACAAAGGCGCAGGGGCGTTCGCCCCACTTGTCGCAGGGCATCGCCACCACCGCGCAGACGGCGACGGCGGGGTGGCGATACAGCGCCTCCTCGACCTCGATGGACGAGATGTTCTCGCCGCCCGAGATGATGATGTCCTTGGACCGGTCTTTGAGCTGGACATAGCCGTCGGGATGGATCACCCCCAGATCGCCCGAATGGAACCACCCACCCCGGAACGCCTCCGCCGTGGCGGCAGGGTTGCGGAAATAGCCCTTCATCACGACATTGCCTCGGAACATCACCTCTCCGATGGTCCGGCCGTCGCGGGGAACGGGCTGCATCGTGTCGGGGTCCAGCACGTCCAGCCCTTCCAGCGGCAGATAGCGCACGCCTTGGCGCGCCTTGAGCGCCGCCTGACGGTCCGGGGGCAGGTCCGACCAATCGGCATGCCAGTCGTTGACCACCGCCGGGCCATAGGTTTCGGTCAGCCCATAAAGATGCGTCACCTCGAACCCCGCATCGCGCATGTCGGCCAGCACCTTTTCCGGCGGGGGCGCGGCGGCGGTCATGAACTGCACCGGACAACCCAGGTCGCGGCGGATGCCCGGCCCGGCGCCGATCAGCAGCGACATGACGATGGGCGCCCCGCACAGATGCGTCACCCCCAGATCGGCCAGCGCCGCCCAGATCGGCTCGGCCCGCACCTGCCGAAGGCAGACTTGGGTGCCGATCACCGCCGACAGCGTCCAGGGAAAGCACCAGCCGTTGCAGTGAAACATCGGCAGGGTCCACAGATAGACCGCGTGCTTGCCCATCGCCGTGGTCAGCACATTGCCCTGCGCCAGCAGATACGCGCCCCGATGATGCGACACGACCCCCTTTGGATCTCCCGTCGTCCCCGAGGTATAGTTGATCGAGATGGCGTCCCATTCGTCCAGCGGCATCAGCCAGGCGAATGCCGGATCGCCGCCGTCCAGAAAGCGGTCGTAATCCATGTCGCAGGCCCCGACGGGCGGGCCCGGACTTTCCGGATCAACGCTGACGACGACCAGCGGCGTCCCCTGCGCCAGATCCAGCGCCTGACGCAGCAGGGGCAGGAATTCGGCATCGACGATCACCACGCGCGACCCGGCATGGTCCAGCTGAAAGGCGATGATCGCCGCATCCAGCCGCGTGTTGATCGAATGCAGGACCGCGCCGCTCATCGGGACGCCGTAATGCGCCTCCAGCATGGCGGGCACGTTGGGCAGCAGCACCGACACCGTGTCGCCGCGCCCCACCCCGACCCCCGCCAGCGCCGAGGCCAGCCGCCGCGCCCGCGCATAGAAATCGCGATAGCTGCGGCGGGTGGCGCCATGCACGATCGCCACATGGTCCGGAAAGACGCTGGCGGCGCGTTCCAGAAAGGTCAGGGGCGTCAGCGGCTGGTGATTGGCCGGGTTGCGGTCCAGCCCGATATCATAGGGGTTGGGGCCCATGGCGTCAGCGGTCCTGCCATTCGGGGCTGCGCTTTTCGATGAAGGCGCCGATGCCCTCCTGCGCGTCGCGGGCCAGCATGTTGCGGACCATCACCTGGGATGCGTGGTCATAGGCCTGCGCCAGCGGCATCTCGCGCTGTTCATAAAAGGCGCGCTTGCCCACGGCCAGGGTCATGCCCGATTTCGACGCGATGCGGGCGGCCATCTCCATCACGGCGCCGCGCAGGTCGGCGGGGGGCACGGCGCGGTTGATCAGCCCGATCTCGGCCGCGCGCGCTGCGGGCGTCATGTCGCCGGTCAGCAGCATCTCCATCGCGTGCTTGGGGGCGACGTTGCGCGACAGGGCGACCATCGGCGTGGAGCAGAACAGCCCGATATGCACCCCCGGCGTGCTGAAGCGGGCATCATCGGCCGCAATGGCCAGATCGCAGCTGGCCACCAGCTGGCATCCGGCGGCGGTGGCGACGCCCGTGACCTCGGCGATGACGGGTCTGGGATAGGCCACGATGGCCTGCATGACGCCCGAACACAGCGCCATGATCCGCGCGAAATAGGCGCGTCCGCCATCGGGCGCGTCCCGCGCCGCGGTCAGCTGCTTCAGGTCGTGGCCCGCGCAGAAGGCGGGCCCCATCGCGGCCACCACGATCACCCGCACCGCCGGATCGGTGCCTGCCTGCGCCAGCGCCGTGGCCAGCGCCTCCAGCATCTCCTCGGACAGGGCGTTGCGACGGGGCACGTCGTTCAGGGTCAGGCGCAGGATGCCCGCCCGGTCCAGGTCGTGTAGCAGGATGGGGTCTCCCGGATGTGACATGTCCCGTGCTCCTTGGTCGGGGTGGCGGTTCAGGCGGCGGCGATGGTCTTTTTCGGATCGTAGAAGGGCCGTTCGACGATGGTGGCGTCCAGCAGGCCGGTCCGGGTCCGAACCTGGACCCGCGCGCCGATCTGCGCCGCATCGGCCGACAGCATCGCCAGCGCGATGTTCTGGCCAAGCCGCGGCGAATGGATGGCCGAGGTGACCTTGCCCACGGTCCGGTCCCCGTTCGTGACGGGCCAGAAGGTGGTGTTCGGCCCCTTCAGCGGCGCGCCCTCGATCACCAGACCGACCTGCCGGCGGGTCGGACCCATGGCCCTGATCTGGCGCAGCGCGTCCTTGCCGATGAAATCGGCCTCGATCTCCAGGTTGACCAGGCGGTCCAGCCCCAGCTCATAGGGGTTGGTGTCGATATCCGCATCGGCGTGATAGGACAGCATCCCCCCCTCGATCCGGCGGATGGAGGAGGTATGCCCAGGCTTCAGCCCCAGGGGCGCGCCCGCGGCCATGATCTTTTCCCACAGGTCGTCGCCGCGGCTGCCGTCCTGCAGATACAGCTCGTATCCCAGCTCGCTGGACCAGCCGGTGCGCGACACGATCAGCGGGATGCCGTCCAACTCGACCCGGCGCAGCCAGTAATAGCGCAGGTCCATGATACCGTCGCCGAACAGTGCGCGCATCACCTCGCCCGATTTCGGCCCCTGCAACTGCAGCGGCGACACGTCCGGCTCTCTGATCGTGACGTCCATGCCTGAATGCACCGCAACCCGCTGCGCCCATAGCAGGATGTCACTGTCCGCCAGCGATATCCAGAAATGGTTTTCCGCCAGCCGCAACAGGATCGGGTCGTTCAGGATGCCACCCTGGGCATTGGTGATCAGCACGTATTTGCACTGTCCCACCGCCATCTTCGACAGGTCGCGCGGCGTCAGCATTTGCACGAACCGCGCGGCGTCGGGGCCGGTGATCTCGACCTGGCGTTCGACGGCCACGTCACACAGGATCGCGTCATTGATCAGGTTCCAGAAGTTCTGCACCGGATCGCCGAAATCGCGCGGGATATACATGTGGTTATAGACCGAGAACCCCGTGGCCCCCCACCGCACCGTCGCGTCGAAATAGGGGGATTTGCGGATCTGCGTGCCAAAGCCGAAATCATCTGTCTGCGTCATCTGTCGTTGTCCTGCGCGGAATGTGGGGCCGGAGCAGCCCGGCGATGCCCAGGGCGCTGCGTCGATCTAAGCGCGGATCGGGGGTCCGTGCGGACTGAAAACGCCCCTCGATGCGTCCTGTTGGACTGTTCTTGCGGGGGCGTGCGGACCGTTCGGCCGGCCGTTTCCCCAGACTGCGCCCGACAGGGGCCGCGCCCGTTCAGCCCGTGGCCGGGCGGGACAGCGCCCCCAGATCGGGCCGCGTCGATTTCACCTGCCGCGTGACGATATAGGTCATGTAGCGTTGAATCCCCAGCTCTGCCTCCAGCAGGGTCTCCATCAGCGCCTGAAAGGCCGCCAGGCTGGGGGTGATGACCGTCAGGACATAGTCCATGCCGCCGCCGGTCGCGATGCAGTCGGTCACCTCGGCCAGGCTGCGGATATGGCTTTCGAACCGGTCGAAATCGACCTTGCGGTGCTGCGACAGCGATACCGTCACGATCACCTGCGAGAAGCTGACGATGCGGTCCAGCGCCAGATCCGCGTGATAGCCGCGAATCAGCCCGGCCGATTTCAGCCTGCTCAGCCGCGCCCAGCAGGGGGTGGGCGACAGGTTCACGATCTCGGCCAGGCGGGCCTTGCTCAGCTGTCCATGCGCCTGGACGGCCGCCAGGATGCGGATATCCGTCGCATCAAGACCTGGTCTGCTCATCCCTTGCCCCCGCATCAGCCATGCCCGACGCAGGCATTCTCAACACGGTGGGCGCGGATTGTGCAACCCGCCTCGGTGCCGGGGCACGGCCTGCGCCGCACCCAGGAAAGGGCGGTCACTGAGCGGGCATGCCCAAGCCAGAGGGCGCGCCGTTGGCCGTCGCGCCCTCGATCTTGTCATGGGTCGAGGGGACGCCCGCCCGCGCGCGGCGCGTATCGTTATAGATGGCCTTGAGCAGGGCGACGGCCATCAGCACCATCACCACCGAGAACGGCAGCGCCCCGATGACCATCGCGGTCTGGATCGCCGTCGTCCCGCCCGAGATAAGCAGCCCCGCCACCACCATCGCCAGCGCCGCGCCCCAGAACAGGATATGCGGTCGCGATTTCGGCCCCTCGTCCTCGGCGGCGTTGATGGTGTTCACGATCAGCACCGCGGAATCGGCCGAGGTGACCAGGAAGGTCAGCAGCACCACCACGATCAGCACCGCCATGCCCCAGGCCAGCCAGGTGGCGATGGGCGCCAGCATGAACTCGGTCATGGCAAAGATCTTGTCGCCGTTGGCCGCGTCGAAGATGACACCGTTCGCGCCGCCGTTCAGCTCCAGGTCGATGGCCGTGCCGCCCGTCCAGGAGAACCAGACAAAGCACATCAGCGCCGGCACGATCAGCGCGCCCAGCACGAATTCCCGCACCGTCCGCCCGCGCGAGATGCGCGCCAGGAACAGCCCCACGAAGGGCGCGAATGCGATCCACCACGCCCAGTAGAAGACCGGCCACCAGCCCTGCCACTGCGCCAGCAGAAAGGCCTCGGACCCCTCGACCCCGTCGGAGCGGAAGACGGCGACGCTCATCTGCGGCAGGCTGATGACATAGTGCCACAGCCCCGTGACCATCGCGTTCAGCCCGAACCATGTCGCGCCAAAGATCATCAGAAAGCCCAGCAGCAGGATGGACAGGCCCATGTTCAGGTTCGACAGCCACTTGATACCGCGACCCACGCCCGACAGCGCCGACAGCGTGGACAGGCCCATGATGACCGCCAGCGCCACGATGATGCCGGTCGTGGTTGCCCCCCCATCGGTGTCGACCAGGCCGCCAAAGCCGATCCGCGTCAGGCCCGCCACCAGCTGATCGACCCCAAAGCCAAGCGTCTGCGCCACGCCCAGGATGGTGGCCACCACCGCCACGATGTCGATGACATGGCCCAAGGGCCCCGCCAGCCTTTGGCCGAACAGCGGCGTCAGCCCCGACCGGATGGTCAGCGGCAGCCCCCGGCGATAGCTGAAATAGGCCAGCGACAGCCCGCAGATCGCATAGCAGGCCCATGCGCTGAACCCCCAATGCAGGAACGACCACTTAAAGGCCATCGCCACGTTGTCGGCGCCGCCCCCGGTGGTCAGGCCCATGATCGTCTCGGGGCTGGTGCCCAGATGCGTGACGGGTTCGGCCACGGCCCAGGTCAGCATGCCCACGCCGATCCCCGCCCCGAACATCATCGAGAACCAGGAAAACCGCGTGAATTCGGGCTGTTCGCCCTCCACCCCCAGGTTCAGCCGCGCCGATGCGGGCCAGACCGCCAGCACAAAGCACACGACGATGAAGAACGCGACCACCCAGATGTACCAGGCGGCAAAGTTCTGCAGGATCAGCCCGTTCAGCCCGTTCAGGATCGCGCCCGACTGGATCGGCCAGAAGATCGCCCAGACCACGATGACCGAGATGATGATCTTGGCCGGGACGGTCACGGCGATCGAGAACCCGTCATAGAACCCGCCCGTGGTGGTATTGATGTCCAGTTCCGTCAGGGGAGGACCGATTTTATCATCACTTGGCACCATGTGCTCCTTTGCGCCTCCGCGGTCGCGCCCGTCATCCGGCCTCGCCTGCGCGGGCCGGTCTGCTGTGGCGACGACAGGAAAGGTCCTGACGGACGCCCGGTTCCCTTTTGTCAGCGCCTATCTTGGCATTGCAGGGGGATGGGCGGTATCTCTTTTGCGACCGGTTCGCGCGTCGGGACGCCACCGCGCGCGCAACGCGGCGATCGGAGAGCCTGCGGGGGCAGCAGGCCCGCCCGCAGCAGTGGCCCCTTGGCGACAGGGGCATCGGCAAGATCCGCCCGGGGGGCCGTCAACCGGCAGCAGGCTCCTCTCCGCGGAGGGGCGGCACGGGCAGGCGCTGGCGCTGGCCGCCGCCGCACAGCAGATCGACCGCCTGGTCGGCGGCATCCTGGAACGGCTCCAGCACCAGATCGGCACCGGCGGCCAGGATCAGGCGCGTCTCGGAGGCGTCATGCGCGGTCGCCGCGATCCGCCCCGTGAAGCCCGCCGCCTGCGCCAGCTGGATGACGGTCGTGCGGATATCCTCGTGGCTCAGACCGGTGGGGTGAACCGGGATGGTCGCGACGATCCAGCGCGTTCCCGCCAGATCAAGGCCCGCCATGTATTCGGGGTCGCTGGCATCGCCGAACTCGGCCCGCAGGCCCAGATCCTGCCAGCGGCGCACGGCCTAGGGGTTGAAATCGACGCCCAGCACGGACAGGCCGCGCCGCTGCAGGCGCATCCCCAAAGCGGTGCCAAAGCGGCCCAGGCCCAGGATGACCACGTCGACGGCGGGCGCCCGACGGTCATCGCCGCGGGTGGCCTCGCGCGGGGTTCCGCGACGCTCGAACACGCCCAGCAGCGGCTCGCACAGTGCATAGAGGTGGTGCGAAAAGGTGATCATGTAGGTCGAGGCCGCGATGGTCACGATGCCGACCATGGTGACCAGCCCCAGGGCATCGGGGCCGACATGCCCCAGGCTGACCCCCATCGCGACGAAGATCAGAGAGAACTCGCTGATCTGGGCGACGGTCAGCCCGGCCAGAAACCCCGTCCGCTTGCGATAGCCAAGCGCGCCCATGATGATCAGCACGATCAGGGGGTTGCCGATCAGCACGAACAGCGACAGGACCGCCGCGCCCAGCAGATGCCCACCCAGCAGCGACAGATCCAGCGTCGCCCCAAGCGCGATGAAGAAGAACAGCAGCAGAAAGTCCCGCAGCGGCACCAGCCGCGCCGAGATGGTCTCGCGGAAGGGGGTCGATGCCAGCGCGATGCCCGCCATCAGGCCGCCGACCTCCTTGCCCAGGCCCACCGCGTCGCCCAGTGCCGCAAACATCGCCGCCAGGGCGATCGAGCAGATGACCAGCAGTTCGGGCGTCCGCGCCAGGCGGGCCGTCAGCGGATCGGCCAGATAGCGCACGAACAGGATGACGACCAGCAGCAGCCCCACCCCCGATGCCAGGACCGTCAGCACGGTTCCGCCCCCGCCGCCCGCACCGATGCCGATGGCGGACAGCACGATCATCGCCAGAACGACCACCAGATCCTGCACGATCAGGAATCCCAGGGCGATCTGGCCGTGCAGCGAGTCGATCTCGCGCTTGTCCGACAGCAGCTTGACGATGATGATCGTCGACGAAAACGTCAGCGCCACCGCGACATACAGGCTGGTGACATGGTCCAGCCCCAGGCCCAGCCCGATCAGATAGCCGAAGAAGGCCGTGAACGCGACCTGTCCCAGACCGGTCACCACGGCCACCGCCCCAAGCGACCGGATCAGCGTCACGTCCAGCTTGATGCCGACCAGAAACAGCAGCACCGCGATGCCCAGTTCGGCCAAGAGCTCGATCTGGGCCTCGGAATGCACCAGATCCAGGGCCGAGGGACCGGCCAGCAGCCCGACCGCGATGAAGCCCACAATCAGCGGCTGGCGCAGCAGCACCCCCAGCAGACCCACCCCCGAGGCCAGGACCAGCAACAGCGCGATTTGGGTGAAAGGGGTCATGGGCCATACCTTGTGTCGTGCGGCCCGCGACGATGCGGGCAGGGTCACCCCCCGTCATAAGGGCGCGGGCACGGCGCCGACATGACCTGCATCAAGAACTGCCGCCCCCGATGCGGCACGGACCGCACTGTCAAATGCGCGGGCCTCCAGCGGGGCCTGGCCCAGGCTGCGCGCACGGATCAGCGCGGGCCAGTCGGGGCCGGGCCATGCCCCGCGCGCCAGTTCGGTCAGGTCGCGCCCCTCCCGCAGGGCCTGCGCGCAGAGGTCGGCGACCCGTGCTGCCGCCGTGGCCCGGTCCAGCGCCGTGTGTTCGGTCAGGGCAAAGGTCAGCGCCTCGGCATGGATGGTGCCGTGGCCGGTCTGCAGGTCGCGCGCCATCGCGGTGGCATCGGGGGTCAGCCGCGCCAGCACATCGTCTGCGGTTCGCAGCAAGGTGCCCCCCGCCACGCAGAGCGGCGGCAGGGTCAGCCATTCGGTGAACCAGGCGGCTCCGTCGCGCTGCTGGCGGTGCAGGCCCGCGGCGCGGAACGTCGCCGCCAGCCCCATCGCGTGCCGCGCCAGCGCCACCATCGCCGACGGCCCGACCGGGTTCCGCTTTTGCGGCATGGTGGACGAAGCCCCGCCCCCCGCGATCACCACGGTGCCGATGCCCGATTGGGTCATCATCAGCAGATCCTCGGCCAGCTTGCCTAAGGCCGCCGCCAGACCCGCGATCCAGTCGGCCAGATGCCCCGGGCCCGACCGGTCGCTGTGCCAGCTGCGCCCCGGATCACACAGGTGCAGCGCCCGGGCCATCGCCTGCCGCACCGCCGGACCCTGAGGCCCCATCGCCGACAGGGTGCCTGCAGCGCCCGACAGCGACACCCGCAGCACACGGTCGCGCAGGGCGGGCATGGCCTGCTCCTGATCCAGCAGCCGCCAGCCCCAGCCTGCGACGACCGCGCCAAAGCCGGTGGGCGTCGCCGCCTGGCCATAGGTCCGCGCGGCCATCAGCAGATCGGCATGATCGGCCGCAAGTCCCGCCAACCGCGTCAGGACGGCGTGCAGCCGCCCCTCCCACAGGGCCAGCATCGGCCCGATCCGCAGAGCCAGCGCGCTGTCCATGATGTCCTGGCTGGTCGCGCCCCAGTGCAGATGGGCGGCGTGCGGCGTGCGGCCCATCTGGTCGCGGATCGCGGCGATCAGGCCGGGCACCGGCACGCCGTTCCGCGCCGTGGCCTGCGCCAGATCCTGCGGGTCAATCCGCAGCGCGGTGCAGGCCGCCGCGATGGCCGGACCCGCATCGGCGGGAATGACGCCCAGCTGCGATTGCGCGATGGCCAGGGCGGCCTCGACCCGGGCCATGGCGGCCAGCTCTGCCTCGGCCGAGAACAGCGCCTCGGTCTGAGGGTCGCCGAACAGCGCGGCATAGAGGGCGTTCTGCGCCGGGCCGGTCATCGGGCCACCCCCTGAGCGGCCACGCCGGTGCCGGGGGCCTTTTGCGGCAGGCCCAGGATGGCGCGGGCCTGCTGCCATGTGGCGACGGGCCGCCCGTGACGGTCGCACAGCGCCGCCGCGCGCCGCACCAGCGCCGCGTTCGAGGGCGCCAGCCGGTCGCGGTCCAGCCGCACGTTGTCCTCCAGCCCGGTCCGTGCGTGACCCCCCGCAGCGATCGCCCATTCGTTCAGCACGATCTGGTTCGGGCCGATCCCGGCCGCGCACCAGGGCGCATCTTCCCCGAACAGCCGCCGCACGGTATGGACATAGTAATCGAACACGTCGCGATCGACCGGCATCGCGTTGCGCACCCCCATCACGAATTGCATATAGGGGCGGGTCGTCAGGCGCCCGTCGCGCCACATCGCATGGGCCTGCAGGATATGGGACAGATCAAAGGCCTCGATCTCGGGCATGACGCCATGGGCGGCCATTTCGGCGGCCAGCCAGTCAACCAGATCGGGGCTGTTCTCATAAACGCGGGTCGGAAAGTTGTTCGACCCGACGGCCAGGCTGGCCATGTCGGGCGACAGGCGCAGCATGCCGCCCCGGTCGCGGCCCGCCCCCGACCGGCCGCCGGTCGACAGCTGCACGATCATGCCGGGACAGTGGCGGCGGATGCCCTCCAGCAGGCGGGCAAAGCGGTCCGAGTCGCTGGTCGGGCGGCCCTGGTCGTCGCGGACATGGGCATGCACGATGCTGGCCCCGGCCTCGAAGGCCTCATGGGTGGATTCCACCTGCTCGGCGATGGTGATGGGCACGGCGGGGTTGTTGGCCTTGGTCGGCAGGCTGCCGGTGATGGCCACGCAGAGGATGCAGGGATTGTCAGACATCGATGAACACCGTTTCCCTGTTGCCCTGAAGGTGGATGTCAAAGCGATAGATCGCGCCCTCGCACCGCGCGATCAGGGTGTCGCGGCGGTCGGGCTGTTCGATCAGCGCCAGCAGCGGATCGGCGGCATTGTCCAGGTTGTCGAAATACATCCGCGTCTGCAGCCCGGTATTGATGCCCCGCGCCACCAGCCACAGCGACAGATGCGGCGCCTGCGGGCGGCCGTTCGGGCCGGGGACGGAACCGGGGCGGATGGTGTCGATGACGAACAGGCCGGTGTCGAAATCGGGCACGATCCGCGCCCATCCGCGAAAGCCGGGCGCGCAATCGGCATGGCGTGGGTCTTCGGGATGGGGGTGGATGCCCTGCCCGTCGGCCTGCCACAGCTCGATCAGCACGTCGCGGACGGGGGCGCCGGTGCCATCGAAGACGCAGCCCTCGATGCGGATGCGCTCGCCGGGGGTGTCGAGGGCGATGATGCGGTGGCCCAGCTCCTCGCGATAGATGTCGAACCCCGCGGCGCCGGGGGCCAGGCCGATATGGACATAGGGTCCGGCGGTCTGCGAGGGCGTCTCCCTCAGATAGGGCAAGGCTTGCGGCATGTCAGTTCCCCTCGGGCCGGTTCTCGAAAAAGGTTGACCGGCGCCCCCGCAGGACGATGTCGAAGCGATAGGCCAGGCGGTCCAGCGGCAGCGTGGCGTTCAGGTCCAGCGGCGCGATCAGCGGGTCGCCCTCGAAATACATCTGGGTGATCAGGCCCTGCGAAAAGGCCCGGCCAAAGACCGACAGGTGGATATGCGCGGGCCGCCAGTTGTTGACCCAGTTGCGCCCGGGATAGGCCCCCGGCTTGATCGTGCGGAAGGCATAGCGCCCCTGATCGTCGGTCAATACCCGCCCGCAGCCGCTGAAATTCGGGTCAATCGGCGCCAGATAGCTGTCCTTTTTATGGCGATAGCGGCCGCCGACATTGGCCTGCCAGATCTCGACCAGGGTGCCGGGCACGGGGCGGGCGTTCTCGTCCAGGACGCGGCCATGGACGATGATGCGCTCTCCCACCGGATCGCCGGTGCGGGCGTGGTTGCGGATCAGGTCGGCGTCGATCGGGTCGATGTCGGAATGGCCAAAGGTCGGGCCGGTGATCTCGGACAGGGTGCCCTCCAGCGACAGCATAGGCAGGCGCGGGCTGCGCGCGACCGAGGTCTTGTAATCGGGCGTCAGCGCCGGGGGATGCCAGCGGCGGTCGCGCTGGTAATAGGGGGCGGGGGTCATGCGGGGCCTCCTGCGGTGGGGGCGTCGGCCTCCGAAAATATCTCCTTGGCCAGGCGGATGGCGTGATTGGCGCGGGGCACGCCCGCATAGATGGCGACATGCAGCAGCGCCTCGATCACGTCGTCGCGGCTGGTGCCCGTATTGGGGATGGCGCGCAGATGCAGGGCCAGTTCGCCGTCATTGCCCAGACCCGCCAGCAGGGCGATGGTCATCATCGACCGCTCGCGTAGGGTGATCGTGTCGCGCGACCAGACACGGCCCCAGGCCGCGTCGGTGATCAGCGCCTGGAACGGCGCGTCAAAGGGGGTGGTCTGCGCCTCGGCGCGGGCGACATGGGCGGTGCCCAGAACCCGCCTGCGGGTCGCCAGGCCGGTGTCGGACAGCTCAGTCATGGGCGTGCCTCTCAATGAAGGGAGCCAGGATCGCCGCATGGGCGGCGGGGGTCTCGACGCAGGGCAGATGCCCGGCGTCGGGGATCAGGTGAAATGCCGCACCCGGGATTAGCCGCGCCGTCGCCTGCACCAGATCGGGGGGCGAGGCACCGTCCGCACCCCCCGCCACGACCAGCGCGGACAGGCGCAGCGCGGCGGTGGCCTGCGTCTGGTCGGCCCCGGCCAGCGCGCGGCAGGCGGCGACATATCCGGGCGTGCCGGTCCGGGCCAGCATGGCGCGCCACAGCGCCCGTTCGGGCGTGGCGCGGAAGGGGGCGGCGAACCACCGCTCCATCACCGCATCCGCGATGGCATCCGTGCCGCCCGCCTGGACCGCCGCGATGCGATCCTGCCAACCGGCGGGCGTGCCCAGCCTGGCGGCGGTGTTCGACAGGACCAGCGCGCGCACCAGATCGGGTCGCGTGCTGGCCAGGCGCTGCGCGATCAGCCCGCCGATGGACAGGCCCACCATCACCACCGGGCCGCGCACCACCTGTTCGATCAGGGCCACCACGTCATCGACGTGATCCTGCAACCGCTCGCCCCGGCCCAGGTCGGACAGCCCGTGGCCCTGCTTGTCATAGCGCAGATACCGCAGCCCCGCGGGCAGCAACGGCACGACTGCATCCCACAGCCGCAGATCGGTCCCAAGCGAATTGGCCATCACCACAACCGGCGCGTCCGCAGGCCCGTTCAGACGGTAATGCAGCACGCCATAGGGGCGGGTCAAAGCCTGCATTGAATGTCCTCCTATCCATAACGTAACATGCCGAAAACAGCCGCGATAATGCAAAACGGGACAGCGTTGATGCCGATATGATCATGCATCCGGGGATCAAGCTGCGCCACATCCGGGTATTCCTGGATATCGCCGCGCGCGGGAACCTGTCGGCGGCGGCCCGCGCGCAGGGCATCACCCAGCCCGCCCTGAGCCGCACCCTGGCCGAGCTGGAGACCCTGTTGGACGCCCAGCTGTTTCGCCGCGAACGCCGCCGCCTGATCCTGACCGAGGCCGGGGCCCTGCTGCGCGCCCATGCCGCGACCGCGCTGCAGATGCTGGAGGCCGGGGTCGCGGCGCTGCATCCCGACCGGGCGGCGGGCCGCATCGGCGTGGGCGTCCTGCCGACTGCGGCCACGCGCCTCTTCCCGCGCGTCGCGCTGCGGTTCCACGAGGCCGCGCCCCACATGACCCTGGCGGTCGAGACCGGCCCCCATTCCCATCTTGTCCGCCTGCTGCGCGAGGGGCGGATCGACCTGATGATCGGGCGGATGCCCGTCGCTGCGGATATGGCCGGGCTGCGGTTCGACCACCTGTACGAGGACCCCGTGGCGCTGGTATCGCGGGCGGGCCACCCGATGCAGGGCGGCGCCACGGAGGCCGCGCTGGCGGCCTGTCCGCTGATCCTGCCGCCGCGCGACGCACTGATCCGCCCGGGGGTCGAGGCCTATCTGCTGGCGCGCAACCTGTCGCCCCGCCAGCCCGCCTTCGAGACAGCGGCCCTGGCGGTCGGGCGCGGCATTGTGGCGGGGTCGGACGCGCTGTGGTTCATTTCCCAGGGTGTCGTCGCGGATGAGGTTGACCAGGGGCGCATGACCCTCTGGCCCACGGGCAGCGCGGCGCTGGCCGGAGCGGTGGGGCTGACCCGCCGCCAGGGCGCGGCACCCGACCGGATGCTGGATCTGCTGGCCCGGCTGACGCTGGACCAGGCCCACCCCTAGCGCCGCGGCATGCCGGAGGGGCGGGCGGCACGCTTTTGCGCGGCGATGCGGAAGGGGGCGTTGGGCGCGCCGTATCCGGCATAGCCGCCCTGGCGCTGCACGATCTCGAAGAAGAACCCGTCGGCGCGGGGCTCGCTGTAAAGCTGAAAGAACTGGCCCTGCGCATCCTCGTCATACATCACGTTGGCCGCCTGCATCCGCGCGACCAGCCCGCCGTCCAGGCCAAAGCGCGCCTGCACGTCCTGATAATAGTTCGCCCCGATCCGCAGCGGCGCAAAGCCCAGGGCCGCCAGCGCCGCCGCCGTGGCAAAGATGTCGGCGCAGGCAAAGGCCACATGCTGGACGGATGCCCCAAAGCTGTCCTCGATGAAGCGCCCGGCCAGGGTGTGGCGCGCCTCGGCCCCGTTCAGCGTGACGCGCAGGCCGCCCAGGTCGATCGCCTGGCTGCGCACCAGCCCGTCGGGATCGACCACGTCGATCATCGGTGCCTTTTGCCCGTCCAGGATCGACGTGTAGAACAGCGTCCAGCTGAGCATCTCGTCATAGGCCATGGTCTGGCCGATATGGTCGATGCCGGTGATGCCCGCCCCCGCCGGTGCCGGGTCCGCACTGAAATCGACGCTCCAGATGTCGGCCAGGTCCGAGGCGCTGTCCAGAAACCGCAGCACGCTGCCGCCGACGCCGCGGATGGCGGGAATGGCCAGCTGGCCGGTGGGGGCCTCCTGCCGGTGGGGCTGCGCCAAAAGCGCGCGGGCCCGCGCAAAGGCCGCGCGCGCGTCCGCCACCAGCAGCCCCACCTCGGCCACCGTGGTGCCGTGGGTCAGGTATGTGGTATGGGCGAAGCCCGAGGGATCGGTGTTGACCAGCAAGTTCGTGCCCCCCTGACGCCACAGGGTCACCGGTTTCGACACGTGCTGGCCCGACTGGACAAAGCCCGCGCTGGCCAGCAGCGCCTCCAGCGCCGGGGCCTCGGCGGTGCTGGTGGCGAATTCGATGAACTCGACCCGGTCGACGGGCTGGGGGGGCGGGAAATCGGGCAGATCCGGCACCGCCAGGGGGCCCGCGCGCCGGATGCCGTCCATCAGCGCGATCAGGCTGCGATGGCCGTCCTGCGCCACCAGGCGCGGCAGGCCCGCGCGGAACTGGTCGTTGAAGATCTCCAGGCTCAGCGGGCCGTCATAGCCCGTCGCGCTGACCGCGCGCATGAAGCCCGCGACGTCCAGATCGCCCTCTCCGGGCATGTTGCGGAAATGGCGCGACCAGTACAGCAGGTCCATGTCGATGGCGGGCGCATCCGCCAGCTGCACGAAAAAGATTCGGTCGCCCGGAATGGCCCGGATCGAGGCCGGGTCGATCCGGCGCGCCAGGGTGTGAAAGCTGTCCAGGATCAGGCCTACGCGGGGGTGATCGGCGCGGCGCACGACCTCCCAGGCATCGCGATGGTCGTTGACCAGGCGGCCCCAGCACAGCGCCTCGAACCCCACGCGGACGCCGTGGCGCGCGGCCAGATCGCCCAGGTCGCGGAAATCCTGCGCCATGCGGTCGATGCCGCCGATGACCGCCGGATGCACGGTCGAACAGACCAGCATCAGGTCGGTGCCCAGCTGGTTCATCAGCTCGAACTTGCGCTCGGCGCGGGCGAAGGCGCGGCTGCGATGCGGTTCGGGCAGGCCCTCGAAATCGCGGAAGGGCTGGAACAGCGTGATCTCCAACCCATGGTCGCGGACCATGCGGCCCACCTCCTCGGGGGCGAAATCCGAGGCCAGGAAATCCTGCTCGAAGATCTCGATGCCGTCGAAACCGGCGGCGGCGATGGCCGCCAGCTTGGTCGTCAGGCTGCCCGACAGCGATACGGTGGCGATCGAGGTCTTCATGACGCGTCCCGCCCCGCCGCCAGATCGGCGCGCAGACGGTCCTGATCCAGGGGCAGGCCGGTAAAGATTGCCCAGGCATCCACGCCCTGCCCGATGAACAGCTCATACCCCGAGATGATGTCCAGCCCCGCCACCTGCGCGTCGCGCAGGAACTGCGTGTCAACCGGCGTATAGACCGCGTCAAAGGCCCAGTCCGCCCCAGCCATCAGCGCACCGTCCAGCGGCGTGCCGTCATGGCCGACCATGCCGACGGGGGTGCAGTTGATCATGCCCGCCACCCCGACCGCCAGCGCCGCCGCGTCCGTGCCGGTGACGACCGACAATCCGGGGCG
The DNA here is from genome assembly GCF_001724535.1 of Paracoccus sp. SCN 68-21. Classification (NCBI taxonomy): domain Bacteria; kingdom Pseudomonadati; phylum Pseudomonadota; class Alphaproteobacteria; order Rhodobacterales; family Paracoccaceae; genus Paracoccus; species Paracoccus sp. SCN 68-21. The sequence goes on from NZ_MEES01000066.1 coordinate 46,360, forward strand.
CGCGGCGCGCAGCGCCATGGCCAGCGCATCGGCGCGGGCCGGGTCGCGGTCGGCCAGACGGATCTGGGTGGCGCCAAGCGCGATCAGCCCAAAGGCCACCGCGCGTCCCACGCCGCCCGCCCCGATCATCAGGACCGGCCCCGGCGCGGCATCGCCCCGCACCCGGCGATAGGCGGCGACGAAGCCCGAATAATCGGTGTTGAACCCGCGCGGCGGACCGTCCCGGAACAGAACCGTGTTGCAGGCCCCGATGGCCGCGACCAGCGGATCGTCGATGCGCAGCCGGCCCGCCACGACCTCCTTGTAGGGATAGGTGACGTTGATGCCCCGGTATCCGCCCGCGGCGCAGCGCGCGAAAAGCGCGTCGAAGTCCAACCCCTCAAGCCGCGGGATCAGGCTGTCATAGCGCACGCGGCGCCCGTTCTGCGCCCCCGCCAGCCGATGCAGGCGCGGGGATTGCGAGGCCGCGATATTGTCGCCGATCAGGCCCAGCAGGATCGTGTCGGTCATGGTCTGGTCCCTCATTGCCCGGCCTTGCGCGCGCGCCAGCGCGTCCACCAGGGGGTGTTCGTGACAAGGATGCCCACCACCGCCAGGAACAGGCACAGCGACAGCGGGCTGGTCAGCACGCCCATCATCATGGCGCCGAAATCCTCGCGTTCGCTGATGATGGCGCGGCGCCAGTTGTCATCCAGCAGCCGCGACAGGATCACCCCCAGGATCACCGGCGCCAGCGGATAGCCGTAAAGCCGCATGAAATAGCCCAGCACCCCGAACCCCAGCATCCAGTAGACATCCGTCAGGCTGTTGTTGATGGCATAGGCGCCGACGATGGACAGGACCATGATCACGGGCAGCAGGACCGTGCGCGGCAGCTCGACGATCTTGACGAACAGGCGGATGCCGGTCAGCCCGAAGATCAGCATGAAGCAGTTGGCCAGCGCCAGCGACCCGACGATGAACCAGAACATGTTGGGCTGTTCGATCATCAGCATCGGACCGGGGTTCAGCCCGTGGATGAACAGTGCGCCGATCATGATGGCGGTCACCGCATCGCCCGGAATCCCAAGCGTCATCATGGGGATGAAGGCCCCGCCGACGGCGGCGTTGTTGGCGGTCTCGGGCGCGACCAGCCCCTCGATCGCGCCCTGGCCAAAGGGGGTTTCCGGGTTGCGGGTCACGCGTTTGGCGTGGTCATAGGCCATCAGCGCCGCGATATCGCCGCCGGTCCCGGGCAGCGCGCCCACCACCGTGCCGATGGTCGATGTCTGCAGGCCAAGCGGCAGATGCTTGCGCACCTTGGACCAGCTGGGAATGATGCCGGTAACGCGCTGGCGCACGGCGGGGGTGTTGATGTTGTGCATCTGGGTCAGCGCCTCGGACACGCCGAACAGGCCGATCATCACCGCCACGAACGAGATTCCGCCGCGCAATTCGTCGATGCCAAAGACAAAGCGGTCCTGGATGGTCAGCGGGTCCATGCCCACCGCGCCGATGCCGATGCCGAAGGCCCCGGCAAAGACGCCCTTGACCAGGCTGTCGCCCGACAGCGATCCGACCAGCAGGATGCCCATGATCGCCAGCAGCATGAAGTCACGCGGCTGGAACCCGAGGGCGAAATCGGACAGCACCGGCGCAAAGGCGCCAAGCGCGAAGATGCCGATGAAGCCGCCGATGAAGGACACCACCGTGACGATGCCGATCGCCTCTCCGGCGCGGCCCTGCTGGGCCAGGGGAAAGCCGTCCAGCGCGGTGGCGATGGCCGATGGCGCGCCGGGGATGTTCAGCAGGATCGCCGTGCGCGACCCGCCATAGACCCCGCCCATATAGATGCCGATCATCAGCGCCAGCGCCGGATAGACCTCCCATGAAAAGGTGAACGAGATCAGGATCGACACCGCCATGGTGACCGACAGCCCCGGAATGGCGCCCACATAGATACCGGCAAAGGTGCCCGCCCCGATCAGGAACAGCAGCTCCAGGTTCATCAGCGGCATCAGCAGGTTCGGCAGGATGTCCATGGCGCCCTCAGAACAGCGAGGTGATGAAGGCGACGATGCGCCCTTCGGGAACGATCCCCTGCGGCATCAGCACCGAGAAGATCAGGCGGAAGATGGCCCAGATGACGATCACCGTGCCCACCGACACCGCCAGGCAGAACGCCCAGGATCGCCGCGACAGGAACCGCACCATCACCACCAGGAACAGCGCCGATGTCGGCAGAAACCCCAGGGGCCGCAGCAGCAGCGCATAGCCCGCGATCATTGCGATGGGCACCACCACGACCGCGGGCAGCACGTTGCGGCGCAGGGTCTGGGTGGTGCCGCGCTCCTTGCGCAGGGTGTCGCGCAGGATGACCAGACCGGTGATGACCATCACCGCCGTGGTGGCCATCGGCACCGCCCCCGGCGCGGACAGCGCCTCGAACCCCGAGATGCCATAGGCCGAATAGAGCAGGAACAGGCTGGCCGACAGCAGCGCCAGGGTAAAGACCAGCTCTCCCGGCTGGCGCTTGGGCTTGAGGTCCATGGGGGGTCCTTCCTTGCGGTCGCGCGCGGCCCGCAGGCGCGCGCAGGTGTGGCGCCGCCCCCGGTCCTGCGGGGGGCGGCGGCCGGCGTCAGGGACGCGCGATGCCGAAATCCTCGGGGGAGTTCTTGGCGATCTCGCTGTCCCACAGGGTCCAGGCGGTCTGGCGCTGCCAGGTGTCCAGGAACTCCTGCGCCTCAGTTCCGGTCAGCGACAGCATGCGGAAACCGCGGCCGTCCATCATCGACAGGAAATCGGCGTTCTGCACGGCTTGGCCATAGGCGTCGGTCAGCGTGGCCACGACGTCGTCGGGCGTGCCCTGACGGACGAAGATGCCGAAGAACGGCCCCCAGGGCAGCAGGTCGGCAAATTCCGGGTTGGTGTCGGTGATGGCCGGGGTGTCGGGCAGCTGTTCGACCCCCTCGACGTCAAAGGCCGCGATGGCCTTGAGGTTGCCCGCGCGGACCGGCTCCAGCGCGGCGCCCAGCACGGCGGGCAGCACGTCGATGGCGCCCCCCTGCAGCGCGGTCAGCGCCGGGCCGTCGCCGTCATAGGGCACCGCCGTCACGTCGATGGGGGTCTTGGTGTTGATCATCGCCGTCACGACCGAGGGCAGGCCACCCGGCCCGGTCGAGCCAAAGCGGATCTCGCCGGGATTCTCGCCGATATAGGAGACCATCTCCGGGAAGGTGTCAAAGGGCGCATCGGCGCGCGCCACGATCACCGGCACGCCGCGGGCGATGATGTTGATGGGCACGAAATCGGCGTAATCCTTGTCGCCCAGGCCCATCACCTTGTACAGCAGCGGGTTCTCGGCCCCGAACAGCAGGGTATAGCCGTCGGCTGCCGCACGCGCGGCCTGGTTCAGGCCGATGGCGCCCACGCCGCCGGTGACGTTCTGCAGGATGACCTTGGCGCCCAGCACCGCCTCGGCATGGGGGGTGACCGACCGGCTGACCGTGTCGGTCGAACCGCCGGCGCCCCATTGGATGATGCCCTGGATATCACGTTCGGGGTATTCGGCCAGTGCGGGCGCGGCCGCCAGGCCAAGCGCGACGATCGCGCCGCAAACCAGATTGCGCATTCGGTTCCTCCCTTGGGTTCGCCCCGTCCTCCCGGGGCTTGTGGCCAGACTTTCGCCCAATCCACCGTTAACGGCAAATACTGTTTTCGCAGTCAACGTAACATGATGTTATACGGGCGGCCGGTCCCAGGTCTCGCGTGCCCGGGCGCGGGCCAGTTCGCGCCGGAACAGGCTGACGGTCTGTTCGGCAAAGCTGGACAGCTGCCGCCCGCGCTTCTGGACCGACCAGGCGGTGATGGTGGCGGGTTCGACCAGGGGTCGGCGCACCAGGCCGGGCATATAGACCTCGGCCACTGAGAATTCGTCGATCACCGCGACCCCCAGCCCGTGGCGGACCAGGCTGACGATGGTCTGGGCAAAGCGGCCCCGCATGGCGTGGCGCGGGCTCAGCCCGGCATCGGTGAAGGGCCGCGCCAGGGTCCGGCCATAGGGGTCGTCGGGGTCCACGCCGATGAAGGGATACTGGATCAGGTCGCGGATCGACACGGCGGATTTCCGTGCCAGATCATGGCCCTCGGGCATGATCGCCACGATCCGCCCCTCGCAGATCGGGATGTTCTCGACCGCGGGGTTGTCAAGGGAGGAGGACATGATCACCACCTCTCCCTGCTCCAGCAGCAGATAGTCCAGCGTCTCCTCGATCTTGAGGATGTTCAGGTCGATATCCAGGTCGGGAAAGCGCTGGCGCAGGCCGCCGATCACCCGCGCCGCCATGAACTGCGCGATGGACGGCGCCGAGGCAAAGGACAGCGTAAACGCCTGGCCCTTCTGCAGCGACCCCACCGCCGCGTTCAGGTTGTCCATCTGGCGATGTACCTGCTCCAGCATGGCAAAGATGGAATGGGCCTCGGGGGCGGGGACGAACACGCCGGCGCGCCGTTCGAACAGGCGGATGCCCAGCCCGTCCTCGGTATGCCGGATCAGGCGGCTGATGCCGGGGGCCGACACGTTCAGCAGATTGGCCGCACCCTGGATCGTGCCGGTGATCATCACGGCACGGACCACCTCGATCTGGCGCAGGGTCAGCTCTCTCATGCGGGGATGATAGGCGCGCCGTGGGAACGTGCAACGGCGAAGACACGGGGCGGTGGCGATTTGCGCCCCCTGCCGGAATGGCCCCTCCCCACGACGCGCGGGGGAAGGGCCTGCATTGATCAATCAGACGCTGCGGGCCTGCGCCTTGTGGCGGCCTTCGGCGAATTCCTCGATCAGCTTGGCGCAAAAGGCCGGCAGGTCGTGGGGGTTGCGGCTGGTGACCAGGCCGCTGTCGGTCATCACCTCCTTGTCGACCCAGGAGGCGCCGGCATTGGTGATGTCGGTTTTCAGGCTGGGATAGGAGGTGATGGTCCGGCCCTTCAGCACGCCCGCCTCGATCAGCACCCAAGGGGCGTGGCAGATGGCACCCACCGGCTTTCCAGCGGCAAAGAAGTCGCGCACGAAGGCAACGACGCCCTCATCCGCACGCAGAGTATCGGCGCCCACCGTCCCGCCGGGAATGATCAGCCCGTCGAACTGGTCGGCCTTGACCGATCTGATCGCACTGTCGATCTGATGCTCGGACCCAGGGTCCAGGTCACCGTTCACGCTGCGCGCGGTGCCGGTCTGGGTGCTGATGACACGGACCGTCGCCCCGGCCTCGCGCAGGGCGGTCAGAGGTTGGGTAAACTCCGGCTCCTCGGTCCCGCGGGGCGAAATCAGCAGGGCAATCGTCTTTCCGTCCAGGGTCATGGGACGTTCCTTTCAGCATCGGGCCTTTCGGCCCTTGTCATGGCGCGGGGCGAACCCCCGGCCTTGGCGGATGCAACGCGGACCCCCGGGGGGCCGGTTCCGGGGCAGCCGATCACCCCTGCGGCACGCCTTGGTCGGCGGGGTCCAGACTGCCGGGGTCCGCGACCCAGGCCCGGCCGCGCGCCGCGGCCAGCAGCGCCGCGTGCAGGCCCGCATCACCGTCATGCGCCCCCGCCCGGATGGCGGCGATATCGGCGGTCGCGTCCTGCGGCGGTCGCGCCAGCTCGCGCCGCGCCATGGCCAGCGCATTGGCCGCCAGCAGCGCGTGATAGCGCGCGTCAGGCCCGCCCGGCGCGACATCCTCGCGCAGCGCCTGTTCGGCGGCGGCGATCAGGTCCAGCGCGTCGGTCATGCGGCCTCCGGTGCGGTCATCCGCAGCAACTGATATTCCAGCGTGTCGGCAATGCGCCCGGTCAGCGCCAGATGCAGCGACCGCTCGGCCCCGCTGGCATGGCGGTCGCCCTGCTGCAGCGCGATCACGGCCCATCGGGCATGGGCCATCACCTCCCACCAGCGCACGCGGGCGGGGTCCGGGGCAACGCCCCCGGCATCGGCATAGCCCGCCAGCACATCGGCGCGCGCGGCGATGCCTCCCCCCTCCAGATCGGGGCGCGAGAACCGCCAGCAACGCGCGCAGAACCACCCCAGATCGCAGGCCGGGTCCGACCAGGCGGCGAATTCCCAATCCAGCACGGCGGTCAGGCCCTGGGCATCGACCAGCACGTTGCCGGTGCGGAAATCCTGATGCGTCAGGGTCACCCGGTCGGGCACCGGCGCATGGCGTTCGGCCCATCGCAGCGCCCATTCCAGGCCCGGACGCGGGGCCGGCCGCGCATCCAGCCAGCCGCGCAACCCCGCCACCGCCGCCAGCGCCGGGTCCGCCGGGCGCGGCCCCAGGATCGCCGCCAGCGCCGGGTCCGGGTCGATCGCATGGATCAGCGCCATCTGGCGGCCCAACTCACGGCCCAACGCCGCGCGGTCGCCGCCCAGGGACGTGTCGCGCACGACCTTGGGGCCGTAGCCGGTGCCGCCCACCCAGGCCATCGCCGCAAAGGGCGCGCCGATGACCGAAGGGTCATCGCAGAACCCCAGGGGCTGCGGCACCCGGACGCCCGCGCGATGGGCGGCGGCGATCAGGGCGTATTCCTCGGCGCGCGAGCGGCTGGCGGCGATGGTCGCGGGCGCGTCACGGCGGATCACCACGCGGCGCGTGGTCGCGCCCGCCGCGACCGTCACCGCCCAGTTCTCCTGGATCGCGCCGCCCGACAGCTTGTCGGCGGCGGTCACCCGCGCGCCCGGCAGGTCCAGCACGCCCGCCAGCCAGGCGTCCAGCGCGGGGTTGTCCCGGAGGCTCATGCGCGCCATCCCCAGAAATCGTCCCCCTCGCGCGCATAGGCGTCGGCCAGCACCATCCGGTGCACCTCGGAGGCGCCATCGACCAGCCGCGCCTGGCGGGCATAGCGATAGATCCATTCCAGCACCGTGTCGCGGGAATACCCGCGCGCGCCGTTCAGCTGGATCGCCACGTCCGCGGCCTGATGCAGCGTGTCGGCCACATGCAGCTTGGCCATCGACACCTCCTTGCGGGCATGGCTGCCCTGGTCCAGCGCCCAGGCCGCGTTCATCGTCAGCAGCCGCCCGATCTGGATGTTCAGCGCCACGCCGCCCAGCATCAGCCGCACGGATTCGCGGTCGGCCAGGCGGATGCCGAACCCCTCGCGCGCGTCGACATAGGCCTGCGCCTCGGCCATGCAGCGCTTGGCCAGGGCCAGCCAGCGCATGCAATGCGTCAGACGCGCGGTGCCAAGGCGGATCTGGGTGACCTTCAGCCCGTCGCCCACGCCCATCAGGCGGTTCTCATCGGGGATCTCCAGCCCGTCGAATTCCAGCTCGCAATGGCCGCCATGCTCCTCGGGGCCCATGATCGCAATCCGGCGCAGGATCTTCCAGCCGGGCTGGTCGCGGTGGAACAGAAAGGCCGTCAGATGGCGGCGGCGTTCGTCAGGGTTCGGGTCGGTGCGCGCGATCAGGATGAAATGCGCCGCGCCCTCGGCCCCGGTGATGAACCATTTGCGGCCCGTGACGCGCCAGACATCGCCGTGGCGCACGGCGGTCGTGCCGATCATGCCGGGGTCGGACCCGCCGCCGGGCGCGGGTTCGGTCATCACGAAGGACGACCGAACCTCGCCCGCCACCAGCGGCGCCAGCCAGCGCGCCTGCTGGTCCGGCGTGCCCACGCGGGCCAGGATGTCCATGTTCCCGTCATCGGGCGCCGCGCAGTTGAAGACGGCGGGCCCGAAGATCGAGCGGTTCGCCTCCTCATACATCACCGCGCGACCGGTGACCGGCAGGCCCATCCCGCCAAGCGCCTGTGGCACCTGCGGGCACCACAGCCCCGCCGCGCGCGCGCGGGCCCGCAGCACCTGCAGCGGGCCGTCGGCGATGTTGTCATGCGCGTCCCAGTTGGCGCGGTCGGCCTCGACGGGCAGGATTTCGGCCTCGACGAAATCGCGGGTGCGGCGGCGTATCTCCTCCAGCCGGGGGTCCAGGGCGAAATCGATCATGGCAGTCCTCTCCTTGCGTCTCCCGCAAGGGCCACCATCCACCAGCGCCCGCGCCTTGTCGATACGACAGCGCGGCAATCGCCTGGTCCCGCCAAGAGGCGGACCGCCCTGACCAGCTAGCCAAGCGCCGGTTGCGCGATTGCCAGGACAGGCGCAGGCGGCGTCTCTGCCGCGGCTAGCAGGGCCGACAGCGCGGGCCGGCAGGAGCCGCAGGACGTGCCCGCCCCCACCGCCGCGCCGATTTCGCCCACCGTGCGGCACCCGCCCGCCACCGCGCGCAGGATCGTGTTGCGCCCCACGCCCAGGCAGGCGCAGACCTCGGGGCCCGCATCGGGCATCCCCGCTGCGGGCCAGCCCCCCAGACAGCCGCGCGGGTCGGCGCCCAGCAGGCTGCCGACATGGCTGCGCGACAGCCGCACGGGGCCGGGCGCGACGAACAGCGCCGCCGCCAGCCGCCCGTCGCGGACAAAGGCCATCCGGGCCAGGCCCTGCGCCCTGTCGATCATCGTCTGCGCGGGCGCGCCCAGGCCCAGCAGGCGCATGGCCCAGTCCTGCCAGTCGGGGGGTGCGGTGGTGCCCGCCATCTCGACCTGCCAGCCGCCGGGCAGGCGGGCGCGCGCCCAATAGGCGCAATCGGGCGCGACCGGGGCGTCGCTGATCAGAAAGCCGTGCCAGCGTGCCTCCAGCCGGGCGACCGACACCGGCGCCGATTTGCTGGCAGGCTGCCCCGAAACCGGGTCCGTGACCGGCGCGACCAGCGCGTCGATGCGCCCGCCCGAGGCAGTCTGGTCGCTCCAGTGGATCGGGGCAAAGGGGTGGCCGGGGCGCACGCGGTCGCTGACCAGCACGCGCAGCACGGCCTGCGCCCCCTGCCCCCGGACCTGCGCCAGATCGGCGGTGGCCAGCGACAGGCGTGCGGCGTCGCGGGGGTGGATCTCCAGATAGGGTTCGGCCAGATGGCGGGACAGGCGGGGCGATAGGCCGGTGCGGGTCATCGTGTGCCACTGATCGCGGGTGCGTCCGGTGTTCAGCAGCATCGCCCCCGGCGCAGGCAGGGCCGCCGCGACCGGGACCATCCGCGCCCGCCCGTCCGGCGTGTGGAACCGCCCCGTGCCAAAGAACCGCCCCCCGCGCTGCGCCGGACCCTGGGGCCACAGCACCGGCTGCATCGTGGTGTAATCCGCGCCCGCCAGATCCGAGATGTCGAAATCGCCGCCCAAGGCCCCCGCCACGCCCGACAGCGCCGCATGTTCGGCGAATATCTGCGCGGGGCCCGCCCAGTCAAAGCCCGCAAAGCCCATGCGGGTCGCGACCTGCGCGATCTGCCACCAATCGGCGCGCGCCTGCCCCGGCGCGGGCAGCGCCGCGCGCTGGCGGCTGATGCGGCGTTCGGAATTGGTGACCGTGCCGTCCTTTTCCCCCCAGGCCGTCGATGGCAGCAGCACATCGGCCAGCCGCGCCGTGTCGGTGTCGGGCCAGGCCTCGCTGACGGCCACGAAATCGCAGGCGGCGATGGCGCGGGCCACGCGGTCGGCATCGGGCATGGTGACGGCGGGGTTGGTGTGGATGATCCACAGCGCCTTGATGCGCCCGTCCTCGACCGCGCGGAACAGATCGACGGCCTTGAGGCCGGGGCGGTCGGCCATGCGCGGCGCGTTCCAGAAGGCCCGGACGGCGTCGCGATGGGCGGGGTTCTCCAGCTCCAGATGGCAGGCCAGCGTGGTGGACAGCCCGCCGACCTCGCGCCCGCCCATGGCATTGGGCTGGCCGGTGACGCTGAAGGGGCCACTGCCGGGACGCCCGATGCGCCCCGTTGCGAGGTGACAGTTCAGGATCGCGTTGACCTTGTCGGTGCCGCTGTCGGACTGGTTGATGCCCTGGGAATAGACGGTGACGACCCGGTCGGTCGCGGCCCACATCTCCAGGAACGCGGCCAGATCGGCGGGCGGCAGGCCGGTCGCCTGCGGGCGGGCCCCGCGCGCCGCCGTCAGCGCGGCGTCCAGCCCCGCGACATGGGGCAGAAAGCCCGCATCCATGCGGCCCGTGTCGAACAGGTGGCACAAAAGCAGGTTGAACAGATGCGCATCCGCCCCCGGCGCGATGGCCAGATGCAGGTCGGCCCCGTCGCAGGTCGCGGTGCGGCGCGGGTCGATGACGACGATGCGCATGTCGGGTCGCGCGGCCTTGGCGGCCAGCAGGCGCTGATGCAGGACCGGGTGGCACCAGGCCAGGTTCGACCCGGTCAGCACGACCAGATCGGCCAGCTCCAGATCGTCATAGAGGCCGGGCACGGTGTCGCTGCCAAAGGTCCGGCGGTGGCCCGCCACCGATGACGCCATGCACAGGCGGGAATTCGTGTCGATATTCGCACTGCCGATGAACCCCTTCATCAGCTTGTTGGCGGCATAGTAATCCTCGGTCAGCAATTGCCCCGAGACATACATGGCCACCGAATCCGGCCCGTGATCGCGAATGGCCGTGCGGAACCGGTCGGCCACCAGATCCAGCGCCGCGTCCCAGGACGCATCTGCGCCGCCTGCGCGCGGAGTCAGCAGGCGGCCCTGCGTGGCCACGGTTTCCCCCAGTGCCGCGCCCTTGGTGCACAGTCGGCCCCGGTTGGCCGGGTGGTCGGGGTCGCCCGTGACCCTCAGCCCGCCCTGCCCGTCCGGCGTGGCCAGCACCCCGCAGCCCACCCCGCAATAGGGGCATGTGGTGCGGACCGTCATGCGGCCCGCCTCAGCGCGCGAACATCCAGCCAGATGCGCCCGCCCTCGACCCGGACGGGATGGGTGGCAACCGCGCCACTGTCGGTGCCCTGCGCCTGTCCGGTCGCCATGTCGAACACCCAGTTGTGCAGCGGGCAGGTGACCTGGGTGCCGTGCACGATCCCTTCGGACAGCGGACCGCCCTTGTGCGGGCAGCGGTCGTCCAGCGCAAAGACCCGGTCGTCGGCGGTGCGGAACACCGCGACGCAGCCGTGGGGCGTGCGCACCACGCGGGCGCCCTGCGGCGGGATGTCGTCCAGTGCGGCGATGTCGATCATGCTCATTCGGCTGCCCTCAGGGTCAGGTCGGCCACGGGGGCCCATTCGGCGGGACGGGCGGCGTGATCGGCCCAGGGGTCGGTCTGATAAATCGCCTGGCTTTCCGCGAACCGCGCCACAAGCGCGGCGCGCGTCGCAGGGTCCGCCACCTGATCGCGGCACCAGTCCAGCCCCACCTTGTCCACCCATTTGTAGATGCGGTGCAGATAGCGGGCGTTCTCGCGATACAGCTGCACGAAGGCCGCGGTGACGTCGCAGACCTCATCTGCGGTCGCGACCGTCAGCAGCGGCACCGTCTCGCGCACGTCCATGCCGGCGGTGCCGGCGGCGCCCGCCACGCTGATCTGGAACCCGCTGTCCACGCAGACGATGCCGATATCCTTGCAGGTGGCCTCGGCACAGTTGCGGGGACAGCCGGACACGCCCAGCTTGACCTTGGCGGGCGTCCAGGACCCCCACAACAGCTTCTCCAGCCGGATGCCCAGACCCGTCGAATCCTGGGTTCCAAAGCGGCAGAACTGCTCGCCCACGCAGGTCTTGACCGTGCGCAGGCCCTTGGCATAGGCATGGCCCGACACCATCCCGGCATCGTTGAAATCAGCCCAGATCGCGGGCAGATCCTCCTTGCGCACGCCCAGCAGGTCGATGCGCTGGCCACCGGTGACCTTGATCATCGGCACCGCGTATCGGTCAGCAGCATCCGCGATGGCGCGCAGTTCGGCGGCGGTCGTCACGCCGCCCCACATGCGTGGGACGACCGAATAAGTGCCGTCCTTCTGGATATTGGCGTGGTTGCGTTCGTTCACGAAACGGCTTTGCCGGTCGTCGCGGTATTCCGTGGGCCAATCCGCGATCAGGTAATAGTTCAGCGCAGGGCGGCAGGACGCGCAGCCGCCGACCGACCGCCACCCCAGATCCTGCATCACGGCGGGGATGGATTTCAGGCCCATCGACTTGATCAGGCGGCGCACGTCCTCGTGCGTGTGATCGGTGCATTTGCACATCGGCGGGTTGGCGTTGGCCGCGAACCCGTCGCCCAGGGTCAGCGCCATGACCTGCTCGACCAGCCCGGTGCAGGTCCCGCAGGACGCGCTGGCCTTGGTCAGCCCGCGCACCGCGTCCAGTGTGGTCGCGCCGCCCTGGATGGCAGCGGTGATGGTTCCCTTGCACACGCCGTTGCAGCCACAGATCTCCGCCTCAGGCGGCAAGGCTGCAACGGCTGCCAAAGGGTCCGCTGAGGCGCCTCCTGCAAAGGCGGGACCAAAGATCAGCGTGTCACGATCCGCCGTGATGTCCGCACCGCTGCGGATCTTGTCGAAGAACCACGCCCCGTCCGCCGTGTCGCCATACATGACGGCGCCGATCAGGCGACAGCCCTCCAGGATCAGGCGTTTGTAGATGCCGCGGCCAGGGTCGCGGAACACGATATCCTCGCGCCCCGGAGCCTCCGCGAAATCGCCCGCGCTGAACAGGTCGCAGCCGGTGACCTTCAGCTTGGTCGCGGTCTGGACGGGCCGGAACGCGGCCTGATCGCCTGCCAGCGTCGCGGCCAGCACCCGCGCCTGATCGTAAAGCGGCGCGACCAGGCCGAACAGCTGGCCGTCATGTTCCACGCATTCGCCAAGCGCAAAGATCGCCGGATCGCTGGTCCGCATCTGGTCGGTGACGGTGATGCCGCGCGTGACCTCCAGCCCCGCATCGTTGGCCAGCCGCGTCTCGGGGCGAATGCCCACGGCCATGCACACCAGATCGGCCGGATAGACGGTGCCATCCTCCAGCAGGACGGCCTCGACGCGGGCATCGCCCAGAATCGCCTTGGTCGCGCCCTTGCAATGGACGCGGATGCCGCGCGCCTCCAGGTCGCGCTGCAGCAGATAGCCCGCGGCCGGGTCCAGCTGACGCTCCATCAGGTGGCCCATCAGGTGGATGACCGTCACCTCCGCGCCGCGCGCGGCCATGCCGGCGGCGGCCTCCAGCCCCAGCAGACCGCCACCGATCACGACCGCCTTGGCGCCGGGGCGGCTGGCCGCGATCATCGCGTTCGTATCCTCGAGGTCGCGATAGGCGACCACGCCGGGCAACGTGTGACCCGGCAGCGGGATGATGAAGGGCGCCGAGCCGGTGGCGATGACCAGCGCGTCGTATTCGACCGGGCCGCGCGCGCCATGCACGATCTGCGCCTCGCGGTCGATGGCGGTCACGGCCTCTCCAAAGCGGCAGGTGACGCCGTGGGTATCATACCAATCCGGGTCGTGGGTGACGATCTGATCATAGGTCTTGTCGCCCGACAGGACCGGCGACAGCATCAGCCGGTTGTAATTGCCGCGCGGTTCGGCGTTGAACAGGGTGACGTCCCACTGGCCGGGGGCCATGTCGAACAGATGCTCCAGCATCCGGCCCGAGGCCATGCCCGCGCCAATGACGACCAATTTCTGTGCCATGATGCTACTCCGCCGCTTCGACGAAGCGATGACGTTCGTACAGGAACCGCAGCACCGATTCCCGGGCGCGCACGTAATCGGGCTGGCTGGCCAGGCGGATGCGGTCGCGGGGGCGGGGCAGCGGGACGGTCAGCACCTCGCCGATGGTGGCGGCGGGGCCGTTGGTCATCATCACGATGCGGTCGGCCAGCAGCACGGCCTCGTCCACGTCATGGGTGATCATGATCATCGTGTTCCCAAGCCGGGCGTGGATGTCCATCACCGCGTCCTGCAAATGGGCGCGGGTCAGGGCGTCCAGCGCGCCGAAGGGTTCGTCCAGCAGCAGGACCTTGGGCTCCATCGCCAGCGCCCGGGCGATGCCCACCCGCTGGCGCATCCCGCCTGATATTTCGGCGGGGCGCTTGTCGGCGGCGTGGCTCATCTGGACCAGGTCCAGGTTCTGCATGATCCAGTCATGGCGTTCGGCGCGGGTTTTGGTGGACCCGAACACCTTGGACACGCCCAGCTTGATGTTGTCATAGACCGACAGCCACGGCAGCAGGGAGTGGTTCTGGAACACCACGGCGCGGTCGGGGCCGGGCGCGTTGACCTCCTGCCCGTCCAGCAGGATGCCGCCGGTGGTCACGTCGGTCAGGCCCGCGATCAGGTTCAGCAGGGTCGATTTCCCGCAGCCGGAATGGCCGATGATGCTGACGAATTCGCCCTTGTCGATGGTCAGGTTGATGTCGGACAGGACATGGGCCGCCTTGGCCCCGGACCCGAAGGTCTTGGACAGATGTTCGATGGACAGGTATTTCATGGTCATTCCCCTTACACGGCCGTGCCGCGAGAGACGACGCGTCCGATCCAGCCGACCAGACGATCCAGGATGAAGCCCGTGCCGCCGATATAGGCCAGGGCCACGATGATGTCGCTGAGGCGGGACGAATTCCACGCATCCCAGATGAAGAAGCCGATGCCCACGCCGCCGGTCAGCATCTCTGCCGCGACGATGGCCAGCCAGGACAGGCCGACCCCGATGCGCAGCCCCGAAAAGATGTAGGGGGCGGCGGCGGGGACCATGATCTTCCAGAAGAACTCGACCTGATTGAGGCGCAGGACGGCGGCGACGTTGCGGTAATCCTGCGGGATGGCGCGCACGCCCGCGGCGGTGTTGATGATCACGGGCCAGATCGCGGTGATGAAGATGACAAAGATCGCCGACGGCCCGCTGTCCATGAACGCGGCCAGGCTGATGGGCAGCCAGGCCAGCGGCGGCACCGTGCGCAGGATCTGAAAGATCGGGTCGAACCCGCGCATCATCAGCGCCGATTGACCGATGACCGCGCCGGCCAGCACGCCCACCACGGCGGCCAGCCCGAAACCATAGGCCACCCGCTCCAGCGAGGTCAGGACGCGCCAGCCCAGGCCGATATCCTGGGTGCCATAGACAAAGAACGGGTCCAGGATCAGCTCGGCGCTGTCGGCCCAGACCTGCGTCGGCGTGGGCAAGCCAGAGGTGTCGCCCGAAAAGCCGATCTGCCAGATGGACAGCAGAACGACCAGCACGACCAGCGGCGGCAGCACCGCATTGATCAGCCCGCGACCGCGCCTGATACACGGGGCCAGGCGGTCGGGGGTGCGGGGGGGCAGCGCCACGACGGCGGCTGCGGGTTTCGGGGTCAGGTCCAGCTTGCGCTTGAGGGCGGTGACGTTCATCGGATCACACCATCGCCTTGATGGACTGGGCGTCCAGATAGGCGTCCGGGTTAGCCGGATCGAAGGTCTTGCCGTCAAAGAACGTCTCGACCCCACGGCTGTCGCCGAAATCGACGCTCAATCCCAGACCGGCGGCGGCGGCCAGCCACAGGTCGCTGCGGTTCGTGCCATTGACCAGCGCGGTGGTGTCCAGATCGCCGGGCAGATAGCCCCACCGCTTGTTTTCCGTGATGAACCACGCATCCAGCGATTTCCACGGATAGGAGGTTTCTCCATTCTCGCCCCAGAACTTCATCGCAAGCTCGGGGCGCAATTCGTCGCGGCCGTTGCCGTAATTGATCTGGCCCTGGATGCGGCCGATGATGTCGTCCACGGGGACGTTGAACCATTGGCGGCGGCCGATGATCTCGGCCATCTCCTGCTTGTTCTCGGGCTGCTCGCACCACATCTGCGCCTCCATCACGGCCATCATGATGGCGATGGTGGCGTTGGGGTTGGCGTCCACCCAATCGGCGCGCATGCCCAGCACCTTTTCGGGATGGCGCGCCCACAGCTCTCCGGTCGTGGCGGCGGTAAAGCCGATGCCCTGGTTCACCAGCTGTTCGTTCCACGGTTCGCCCACGCAGAAGGCCTCCATGTTCCCGACCTTCATGTTGGCGACCATCTGCGGGGGCGGCACGACGATCAGATCGACCTCACTGGTCGGGTCGATGCCGCCCGCGGCCAGCCAATAGCGCATCCACAGATCATGCGTGCCGCCGGGGAAGGTCATGGCGACCGGGATCTCGTCGCCCGCGGCGCGGCGGGCGGCAAAGATGTCTTTAAGGGGGCTCGAGTCGATCCCCACGCCACTGTCGGCGTATTCCTGGCGCACGGACAGGCCCTGCCCGTCCTCGTTCAGGTTCAGCAGGGTGTACATGGGCAGGGGCTGGCTATTCTGCATTACGCTGCCGGTGGAATACAGATGCACCTTGGGGCGCAGGATATGGCCGCCATCAATGCCGCCCGATGCCGACCCCAGGGCCATGTTGTCGCGCGTGGCGCCCCAGCTGGCCTGCTTTTCGACCAGCACGTCGGGCATGCCGTGCTTGGCAAAGAACCCCTTTTCCACCGCGATCATCAAGGGCGCGCTGTCGGTCAAGGCGATATAGCCCAGTTTCGCGCCGGTCACCTCGGGGGTGCCGGGGGTGGCGGCCCATGCGCCTGCGGGCAAGACCAGCCGGGCGGCGGCCATCGTGGCCAGTGCGCCTGTGGCCTGCAGGAAGCGGCGGCGGGAGGGAGGCTTGATGAGGGTCATCTGGCGGTTCCTTGAACGGGCGCGGATGCGCAAATGCGAAAGGCCACCTGCCGCAGCCCCGGGCGGGGGCACGATCAGATGGCGTCATTGCCTATGAGGGGGTCCGCGTCCTTGCGGTCAGGGATCAAACGCGGTGCGCCGTTGCATCCGCCTTTCGTTTACCATTCCTAGCCGTGATCCCTTCTGGCAAGCGGCATCCGCCGGATCGGGCGCATCGCCCGGCGCAGGGCCGTCGAAAGCGTCACGTTGCCCGCAAAATCAGCGCCCGGCGAATGCCGGATCAAACAAATGCCCGTCAAAGAACGCATCCGCGCCCAGAATCATCTGGCCCTGTTCGGCGGCGACCAAGGTGGGGGCGGCCATCGCGCCCTCGATCCGGGCCGAGGCGCCGGGCAGGTCGGCGCCGGCCTCACGCAGGTGGCGACGATAGAGGTCGGTGCGGAAACACTCGGCCGCCCGCACCGCCGCCCGGTCCGGGTCCAGCCCGTGACGGGCCGCGATGCGCGCGCCCAGCAGCGCGGCGATGCTGCGCCACGGGAAGGTCGCCCCCTGCGCGTGAAAGCGGATGAAGTCGGGATAATCG
This sequence comes from Paracoccus sp. SCN 68-21, assembly GCF_001724535.1. Classification (NCBI taxonomy): domain Bacteria; kingdom Pseudomonadati; phylum Pseudomonadota; class Alphaproteobacteria; order Rhodobacterales; family Paracoccaceae; genus Paracoccus; species Paracoccus sp. SCN 68-21. The sequence continues at coordinate 63,384 of NZ_MEES01000066.1, forward strand.
CGCAGATCGCCTGCCGCGGTGACATGCAGCCGCCCCAGCAGGCCCCGTTCGCACAGCTCGGGCGACAGGTTCAGATAATCGGGGCGCGACAGGATCTCGGCGGCGGTGCCGCGATTGTCGGGCCGGTCCAGCCAGCGCCCGGCCCGCCACAGCGCGCGCATCAGGCGACCCGTGGGATCGGGGCGGGTATCGGCAAAGGCGCGGGTCATCACCAGCCCCTTTTCGGGCGGCGCGGCCCAGATCGCCCGCCCCGCCAGCAGCAGCGCCCCCACCCCGCGTTCCACCGCGACCGAGGCCCAGGGTTCGCCCACGCAAAAGGCGTCCACCTCTCCGGCGGCCAGCGCGTCGGCCATCTGCGGCGGGGGGACGGTGCGGATGGTCAGGCGGTGCGCCAGGGCCGTGCCCTCCAGCCAGTGGCGGACCAGTTCGGCCTGGGTCGAAAAGGGAAACGGCACGCCCACGCGCAGCGGTCCGGGATGGGCGGCCTCCAGCGCGTCGCGGGCGGTCACGGCATGCTGGAAATCGAATGGGTGGCCCAGATCGCGCAGCCGCGCCTCGACCTGGCGGGACACGGCGATGGCCTGCCCGCCCTGCGACAGGATCATCAGCAGATCAAAGGCCGGATAATCCGGGCCCAGCCCCAGGGTCTGCGCGATGGGCATGGGCACCAGCATATGCGCGGCATCGACCGCGCCGGTGCCCAGCAGGTCGCGCGCCTGCGCCCAGCTGCCCGCGCGGATCAGCGCCAGGTCCAGCCCCTCCTCGGCGGCGAATCCCAGTTCGTGGGCGACGATCAGGGGGGCGGCGTCGGTCAGCGGCAGATAGCCAAGGCGCAGGCGCTCGCTCATGTCAGCAGGCCCGCCGCCATCACCAGCTGCTGTGCGATATCGGCCACCCGGCGCTTCTGGTCCATCGCGGTGCGGCGCAGCAGGGCATAGGCGGCCTCCTCGTCGATGCCGCGCGCCTTCATCAGGATGGCTTTCGCGCGGTCGATGATCTTGCGCTCCTCCAGCGCGGCCTTGGTGGCGGCCAGTTCGGCACGCATCTTCTGGAACATGTGGAACCGCGCGATGGCGGCATCCAGGATCGGCTTGATCCGGTCGCGGTGCAGCCCATCCACGACATAGGCGGACACGCCCGCCTCGATCGCGGCGCGGGTCAGCTGTTCGTCGGACCGGTCCACGAACATGGCCACGGGGCGTTCCAGCGGGCCGGACATCAGGGCCAGCTCCTCCAGCACGTCGCGCGAGGGGTCGGCCACATCGATCAGCACGATGTCGGGCTGCTGTTCTGCGATGCGGCGCGCCAGGCCCGTCTGTTCCGCGATGACGGTGACCAGGTGATCGCCCGAGGCGCGCAGCCCGTCCACGATCCGGACCGCCCGGTCCGGGTCCCGTTCCACCACGATGATCGACAGTCGCTCCATCGCTTCAATGACACCGCCCGGGGGACGAATGACAAGGCCGCCCCCGCGCCCGCACCCCGCCAGCGCAGCCGATGCCCGCAAAACAGGCAGCGGCCCGGACGGGTCACATTGTGGTGTGACGATTGACCTTTGCCCCCCGCGGGCCTTCCATGCAGCCCACACAACAGGAGATCACAGCCATGAAACTGCTTGCATCCGCCCTGCTGGCCACGCTGGCCGCCACCGCCCCCCTGCACGCGCAGGAGGCCATGGACCATTCCGCCCATGCCGGGATGGACCACTCCGCCCATGGCAACATGGCCGCATCGCTCGATGACAGCCCCGCCACCACCGCCTATCGCGAGGCGATGGACCGCATGCACGCAGACATGGATGTCCCCTATAGCAACGATGCCGACGTGGATTTCATGCGTGGCATGATCCCGCATCACCAGGGCGCCATCGACATGGCGCGCATCGTGCTGGAGCACGGCACCGACCCCGAGGTCCGCGCCCTGGCCGAGGAGGTCATCGCCACCCAGCAGGCCGAGATCGACATGATGGAGGCCTGGCTGGCCGAACGCGACGGCTGACCCCTGCCCATCCGACGGGTTGACGCCGCCCGCCCGACCTGCGGTAGATCCCGGCGGTATCGGAACGCGGACGGGGATCATGACGGATAGCAGGTTGGGTTGGGCGGTTCCGCTGATGCGGGTCGGTTATGCGGGCAAGGGGCTGGTCTATCTGGCGGTCGCGGGCGTGTCGCTGCGCTCGATCTGGCGGGGCGGAGAGGCGCAGGACACGTCATCCGCCTTTGGCTGGCTGAACGCCACGCCCTGGGGTGCGGTGGTGCTGTTCGTGATCTTGGCCGGGATGGTCGCCTATGCGGTCTGGCGGGTCCTGGACGCGGCCTTCGATCTGGAGGATTACGGCAGTGCTGCCAAGGGCATCGTCGCGCGCCTTGGCATGCTGGTGACGGGGGCGATCCATCTGGGCATCGCGGTCGTGGTGTTCCCGCTGCTGTTCCGGTGGGGCGATGCGGGCGAGGGTGAGGGCATCGCCGATTACGTGGGCACGGTCATGGCCTGGCCCGGCGGGCGCTGGATCATCGGGGCTGTGGCGCTGCTGATCATCGGCGCGGGGTTGCATTACGCGCGCCAGGGCTGGACCGGGGCCTATCGCGACGATCTGCGCGCCAACCATTTCACGACGCGCTGGAACCCGGTCCTCAAGGCCGGGCTGATCGCGCATGGTGCGGTGGTGGGCGTCGTCGGCCTGCTGTTCCTGTTCGCGAGCTGGCGCGCCGACCCAGAGGAGGCCGGCGGCACCGGTGACGCGTTCTCATGGCTGTCGGAACAGATCTATGGCCAGATCCTGGTCACCGGCATCTGCCTGGGCCTGCTGGGCTTTGCGCTGTTCTGCTTTGTGAACGCGGCCTATCGCATCGTGCCCAAGGTCTCGGGGCCCGATGTCCGCAGTCTTGCGTCCAGCCTGACGGGCGGCCGCCTCTGACGGGACGGCGGGTCCGGCCCCGCCGCCCCGAACCATCAGAACCGCAGGACGGCCGTGGCCGCGATGCTGCGGCCCGGTTCGCGCTGGCCCACCACCTCGGAAAAATCGCCGCCATAGCTGGCGCGATCGACATAGGCGCGGTCGAACAGGTTGGTGACCTCGGCGCGCAGGGTCAGGTTGTCATAGGCTGCGGGTTCGTATTCCGCATAGACATCCACCACCGTATAGCCCGGCCAGTCGCTGTCGGTATCGCTGGCGCCGGTCCGCTCGCGGATCGCGTGCTGCACGACGCCACCCAGGCTGAGCCCCGCCATGACCTCGTGGCGCGCCTCCAGCGTCAGCATCGCGCCGGGGATCGTGCCCAGCTCGCGCACGTCAAAGCTGGAGGCGCCGCGCCCGTCCAGCGTCACGTCCGTATCGCTGTAACGCAGCGCCGCAAACCCGCCTGCCCAGTCCTGGCGGGCCGACAGGCGGAACCCCTCGCTCTCCAGGGTGCGGGCGGTCAGGCCCTTGCGGACATTGCCGATCCGGGTGCGAAAGACCTCGGCGCCCAGGGTGGTGCCGCCCTGGCTCCACTCCACGCCCAGCACGCGGTTCTGTCCCCGCGTCGCGCCAAGTGCGTCATAGGCGTCGGGCGCCGAGAAATCGTCCAGCTCATAGACCGAGGCCAGCTGCGTGCCGCCGAACACGCTGGAGGCGCCCGCATTCACCCGCAGCGCATCGGTGACATTCCAGGTCAGCGCGCCGTTGACGCTACCGCCTTCGGTATCGACCGACTGCCCCGCCACCCCGGTAAAGCGGCTCTGGTCATAGCGCAGGCCGGCGGTGTAATCGACGGTTCCGTGGCTGCCGCGGGCCTGGGCAAAGACGCCGGTATTGGTGCGATCCTCGCGGAAGGCCAGTGCCGCGCCGCGGAACTGGCCCGCATAGCGGCCCCGGCTGCGGGCGTTGTCCAGGCCCACGACCAGCTCAGCCTCGCCCAGCTGAAAGCGGTTCTGCACGACCACGCTGACGGTATCGGCGCGGCCGGTGTTGAAATCGGGCGTGGCATTGTCGGGCGTGGCCAGATCGAACGTGTCCAGCGCGCTCTCGCTCTGGGCGATGCGGATCTCGGGGTCCAGCAGGCCATCTGTGGCGGTGCGGCGCAGCGTCAGGGTGCGCGTCTGCTGATCCAGCACATAGCGGCGCGATTCGGGCGTGGGCCGCCCGCCGATCACCCCGCCCAGATTGGCGCGATAGGGCCGCAGGGCCTCGTCCTTGAAGCCCAGGACGCCCAGCTCGGCCCGCCAGTCACCCATCTGCGCGCCCAGCTTCAGCGCATGGCTGCTCATGTCGGCGCCGGTGCGCGGCACGGTGTTCCCGTCGCCATCCTTGTACGCGTCGCCCGTGGCGCGGCGGCCATAGGCCAGCGCATCCACTGGCCCCTGCCGCCCATAGAGGGTCACCGCGCCGGTCGCCGTGTCGCCATTGCTGGCCAGCCCCGTGGACACTTGGCCGCCGAAGTCGCGCCCCGGCTCCAGCAGGTCCAGCGCCGATTTCGTCTCATAGGCCAGGCTGCCGGCCAGCGCGGCAAAGCCCGCATCGGCAGGCGCCACGCCCGCATCGACGCGCGCGGCCTTGAGCAGGCCGGGGTCGATGATGTTGGTGCCGGTGTGGTGGAACATGCGGTTGTTCTGGGGCGCGCCATCCACGCTGACGGCCAGCTGCTGTTCGTCGATGCCGTTGACGAAGACGCGCTCGGCGATGGCGATGCCACCGCCGACGGTGACGCTCGGCTCGGCGCGGAACACATCCTCCAGCGTGCCGGTGCGGGCATCGTCGATCTGCGCCTGCGACGTGGTGATCCGGCCCGGTGCGTCCGCCTCCGAGGTCAGGACGATCGGGTCCAGCAGAACCGGTTGGGCCAGCAGGGATACGGGATACAGCGCAGTGCCAAGCAGCAGCGCCGCCAGCGAGGGTTTCGACATCACAGAACTCCATTATCGACCAATGGGCTTGCGATGGCGCGGGGTGGGCGCGGTGGCTGGCTGTGGCGTCGTGCTACACAAAGATCACGGCGATGTTAAGCGGGATTTTGCCGCCCGCCGGGGCGCTTGTCGCCACCCTGCCGTCGCGGAACCGTCACCCGGCTGTCGCCCAACTGTCGCGGACGCGGTCTAGGACCGTCCCGCAAGGAGCCGTCATGCCGCACCTCATCGCGCGGGGAATCCGCAAATCATTCGACCGCAGCGTCGTTCTGGACGATATCGACCTGGACCTGCCGCAGGACGCGTTCCTGGCGCTGCTGGGCCCGTCGGGCTGCGGCAAGACCACGCTGCTGCGCCTGATCGCCGGGCTGGAGACCTGCGACGCGGGCCAGCTGCTGTTCGACGACCGGGTGATCCTGTCGCCCGACCGGTTCGTCCCCCCCGAGGACCGCCAGCTGGGCATGGTGTTTCAGTCCTATGCCCTGTGGCCCAGCATGAGCGTGCGCGGCAATGTCGAATTCGCGCTGAAGGCGCGGCGCGTCCCCGGCCCCGAACGCCGCGACCGCGTCGCCCGGATGCTGGAGGCGGTCGGCCTGACCGCCCATGCTGACCGGCTGCCGCAGGACCTGTCGGGCGGTCAGCGCCAGCGGGTCGCCCTGGCGCGGTCGCTGGTGCTGCGCCCGCGCATCCTGCTGCTGGACGAGCCGCTGGCCAATCTGGACGCCCATCTGCGCCAGCAGATGCTGGTCGAATTCCGCCGCCTGCATGCCGAAACCGGCGCCACCTTCATCCTGGTGACCCACGACCAGGATGAGGCAATGGCCGTGGCCAGCCATATCGCCGTGATGGAGGCCGGGCGCATCCGCCAGATCGGCACCCCCGAGGCGCTGTATCGCCGCCCCGCCACGCCGATGGTCGCCCGCTTTATCGGGCATGGCGCCACGATCCCGGTGCAGGTCACCGCCCGGCATGGCGACCGCTGCGACGTGGTGCTGGGCGGCGCGACGCTCAATTTGCCCGGGCGGGCCGATCCGGGCGCGGGCTGGCTGTGCCTGCACCCCGAGGATCTGCGTCCCGCGACCGGCGCGGGCCATTTCGACGCCCAGGTCATCGCCCAGAGCTTTCGCAACGGCCGCCACGCCACGCTGGTGCTGCCGCGCATCGCGGGGGTGGACACGCTGTCGCTGCCGATGGATGCCCCCGCGCCCGCGCACACGCCCCTGCGGATCGAGATCACCGGCGGGTGGGTCATCGACCGCGACGCGGGCGGCGCGGCGGTCCATCCGCTGAGCGGGGCGCGCATCCATGCCTGAGCTGCGCGCCGTATCCGGGGTGGGCTGCAAGGGCCCGGCCTGCTTTCTGCTGCGGATGGCCGGGCGCACCTTGCTGCTGGATCTGGGGCGCGGGCCGGATGCGGGGCGCATGCCCGACATCGCGGACCTGCCGCCGATCGACGCGATCCTGTTCAGCCATGCGCACGCCGATCACACCGGGGGGCTGGCCCTGTGGCAGGCCCTGGGCCGCCCGCCGCTTTTTGCCACCGCCCCGACCATCGCGCTGGCGGGCCTGAGCGGTGCGGGCCCGCTGGAGGGCTGCGCGGATATCCTGGGCCTGCCGCTGATGATGGGGGCCGCGGGCCATGCGCCTGGCGCGGTCTGGATGCGCATCGGCGGGGCCGAGGGGCTGCTCTATTCCGGGGATGTCGGGACCGAGGGCGGGATGTTCCGCACAGACCCCCTGCCCCGCGCTGCGGCGCTGGTGCTGGACGCCTCCTACGGGATGGCGGTCGAGGGGTTGCCCGACCAGATCGACGCCATCGCCGCGCTGGCGGGTTCGGGGCCGATGCTGCTGCCCGCCCCCGCAGGCGGACGCGGGCTGGAGATGGCCGCCACCCTGCTGGCCCGCGGCCATGACGTCGCGATCTGCGCCGATCACCGCCGCGTGGCGCGGGTCCTGGAGGGTCACCCGGAATGGCTGACGCCGCAGGGTCGCCGGGGGCTGGCGTTGCTGGGGCAGGCGCGCGATCTGCTGCCCGACAGCCCGCCCGAGGGGGTGATGATCGCCGCCGGGCCGAATGCCGAACGCGGCACCGCGCAGGCGCTGGCCCAACGCATGGCGGGGCGCCCCGGGCGGATCGTGTTCACCGGGCATGTGGCCGACGACACCCCCGCCCAGGGTCTGATCGGCCAGGGGTTGGCCCAATTCCGGCGCTGGAACGTGCACCCGCCCTTTCCGCTGGCCGATGCGATGGTCGCGGCGGTCGGGCCGCGCACCATGCTGGCGGCCTTTTGCGACGCGCCGACGCTGCGCGCGCTGCGGGCGGGCACGGGCTGGCCTTTGGCCCCCGGCACGGAGATGGACTGGTGAGCCTGTTCGATCACCCCCGCTTTCACCTGCTGCGCCATGGGCAGACCGCCCATAATGCCGCCGACCTGATCGCGGGGGCGACCGACGCGCCACTGGACACGACCGGGCTGGCGCAAGCGCGGGCCATGGCGCGGGCGCTGGCCGATCTGCCGCTGCGCCGCCTCCACGCGTCCCCCCTGCGCCGGGCCTGGGCCACGGCCGGGGCGCTGGCCGCCGACCGTCCCGGCTTGGCGATCATCCCCGCCCCCGACCTGGCCGAACGCCATTGGGGCATCGGGGAGGGAGCGCCGCGTGCCGTCCTGGACCGCGAGGCCACCCCCTTGGGCGGCGAAAGCCCCGCGGCCTTTCACACCCGTATCCTGCGCGGCTGCGCGGCCATTCCCGCCCCCGACGGCCCCGAGAACCCGCCCCTGATCGTCGCGCATTCCGGCACCGTGCGGGTGCTGTGCGCGGCCCTGGGCGTCGACTTCCGACGCCCCACGAATTGCGCGCTGATCACGTTTTACCGTGACCGGCGCGGATGCTGGCAGGCCGATCCGCCCCGGATCGCCGCCGATTTCCCCACCCAGCCCATGAGGTTCCCATGACCCGCCTGCTGATGATCTCGACCGCGCTGACCGGCCTTGCCCTGTCCGCCCAGGCCCAGACCCTGACCGTCTATACCTCTCAGCCGCAGGAGCAGATGACCGAGGTGATCGCCGCCTTCGCCGAGGCCCATCCCGAGATCGAGGTCGCGCTGTTCCGCTCGGGCACGACCGAGGTGATGGCCAAGCTGCAGGCCGAATTCGCCGCCGGGGGCAGCCCCGCCGACGTGCTGCTGATCGCCGATGCGGTCGCCATGACCCAGCTGAAGCAGGACGACCGCCTGATGGCCTATCCGGACGCCGCCGTGGACGGGATCGACCCGGCCCTGCTGGACGCCGACATGACCTTCTTTCCGACCAAGCTGATCACCACCGGCATCGTCTACAACACCGATCTGGTCGACACGCCCCCGACCGCATGGGCGGACCTGGCCGCGCCGGACGTGGCGGCGCAGACGATCATGCCCTCGCCGCTCTATTCCGGCGCGGCGGCGATCCATGTGGGCACGATGATCCAGCAGCCCGGCTTTGACTGGCCCTGGTTCGAGACGCTGGCCGATAACGGCGCCGTCGCGGGCCAAGGCAACGGCACCGTGCTGGAGGCCGTCGCGCGGGGCGAAAAGGCCTATGGCGTGCTGGTCGAATACATGGCGCTGAACGCCAAGGCCCAAGGCTCGCCGGTCGATTTCGTCTTTCCCGCCGAAGGCGTGACGGCGGTGACGCAGCCGGTGGCGATCCTGGCGGGCACGGATGCGGCCGATGCGGCGCGCGCCTTTGTCGACTGGCAGCTGGGTCAGGCGGCGCAGGAACAGTCGGTCGCCCAGGGCTATTTCCCGCTGCGCGCCGGAATGGCCGGACCCGAGGGCTATCCCGACCCCGCCGGCCTGACCCTGATCGAGGCCGACAACGCCCGCCTGCTGTCGGATGGCGACACGGTCAAGCAGACGTTCGCCGACCTTTATGGCGGCTGAACTGCACCTGTTCGGCGACCGCAGGACCGGCAGCGCAGAGCGCGCGCTGGCGGTTCTGCTGTGCCTCTATCTGGCCGCGATCACCGTCTGGCCGCTTGGGCAGCTGCTGGTCGCGGCCTTCCGGCCGAGCGATGATGGCGCGGCCCTGGGCGTCATGCGCGACACGCTGTCGGCGCGGGCCACGGGGCGGGCGTTTCGCAACACGCTGGTGCTGTCGCTGATCTCGGTCGGGGTGTCGGTGGTGCTGGGCGGCGCGCTGGCACTGGCGGTGGGGCTGCTGCGCATGCGGTGTCGTGCGGCGCTGTCCTTTCTGATCCTGATGCCGCTGGTCATCCCGTCCCAGACCCTGGCCCTGTCCTGGATCGAGCTGATGGGCGCCAACTCTCCGATCCTGGGGCCCCTGGGCCTGGCGCCGCCGCCGGGCCGGGGCAATCCGCTCTATTCGCCCTTGGGCATCGCGCTGGTCATGGGGATCGAGCATATGCCGCTGGTCTTCATCGCGATCCGCGCGGCGCTGAAATCGGTGCCCGCCGACCTGATCGAGGCCGCCCGCCTGGCCGCCATTCCGCCCCGGCTGGTGCTGACGAGGGTGATCCTGCCGCTGACCTATCCATCGGTGCTGGCGGGCGGGCTGCTGGCCTTCACCGCAGCGGTGGGCAATTTCGGCATTCCCGCGCTGCTGGGCATTCCGGGCCGGGTGCCGATGCTGACCACGCTGATCTATCAGCGGCTGAACAGCTTTGGTCCCTCGGCGGCGGGACAGGTGGCGGTGCTGGCGCTGATCCTGACGCTGATGGCGGTCGCGGCGCTGGCGCTGCGCGCGGTCCTGCTGCGCCACCTGCGCCTGCGGGTCGAGGCCGGGCGCCCCCATACCCCCACCCGCAACGCGCCTGCCTGGGCGCAGGCGCTGATCTGGGCCGTGGTCCTGGCCATCGCGATCCTGCCGCTGGCGGCCCTGGTCCTGACCTCGCTGACCCCGGCGATCGGGGTGCCGTTCTCGCTCCGGGTGGCCAGCCTGGACCAGTATCACCGCGTGCTGGCCAACCCGGCCGTGCTGCGCGGCTTTTCCAACTCGCTGATCCTGTCGCTGGCGGCGGCGCTGATCTGCGCGCTGATCGCGCTGCCGCTGGCGTATCTGGTCGCCCGCCGCCCCAGCCCGGCGATCGCGCTGGCCGACCTGTTGGCCGAGGCGCCTTGGGTCGTGCCGGGGACTGTCGTGGCACTGGCGATGATCCTGGCCTTTCTGCCGCCCCTGCCGCTGATCGGGGTGTCGCTTTATGGCAGCATGGCGATCATCCTGATCGCCTATCTGGCGCGGTTCTTGCCGCTGATCCTGCGGCCCGTGGTCGCCACGGCGCGGGGCGGCGACCCGATGCAGGATCAGGCGGCGCGCATCGCGGGCATCGGACTGGCCGGGCGCATCGCGCATGTCTTTGCGCCCTCGGTCCGGGCGGCGACGCTGGCGGGGGCGATCCTGATCGTGATGTCGGCCATGAACGAGCTGACGCTGTCGGCGCTGCTGTGGTCGTCGGGGCACGAGACGATCGGCGTGATGGTCTTTTCCCTGCAATACGAGGGCAGCTCGACCGCGGCGGCGGCGGTGTCGGTCCTGTCGACGGCCCTGCTGCTGGCGCTGTGTGCGCTGGCCGAACTGGCCCTTGGGCCGCGCGCGGCGCAGGCCCTGCCCTGGCGGGGCTGATCGCATTTGTCTGCGGCCTGCCCCGACCAATCAGTCAATTCGATGCCGCAGCGCGCCCGGACGACCCGGAAAAATCGCCGAAGCCCAAGGTATTTTGCGACTATAGGCAATTCAAAACAATTGCTTGTGGGACGTTCCCCGAATTGCGGCAAGGTGTGACATCCTGTCTGTCACCCTGATGACAATATTGTTAACCTCGCCGCAGAACATCATGGGAGGATCGCATGTTCCATCGTATCGCTGCCGCCGCCTCGGCGGTCGCCCTGACCGGTCTGGTGGCCACCGCGCCGCAGGCCCGCGCGCAGGAGTTCATCAACGTGCTGACCGGGGGCACCTCGGGGGTCTATTACCCGCTTGGCGTGGCCCTGTCCGAGATCTATGCGGCGGGCATCGACGGCGCGCGCACTCAGGTCCAGGCCACCAAGGCCTCGGTCGAGAACCTGAACCTGCTGGCCCAAGGCCGCGGAGAGATCGCCTTTGCCCTGGGCGACAGCGTCCAGATGGCCTGGGACGGCAACGAGGAGGCAGGCTTTGCCCGCCCGCTGACCGAATTGCGCGCCATTGCCGCGATCTATCCGAACTATATCCAGATCGTGGCCGACGCCTCGGCCGGGGCCACCACGCTGGAGGATCTGCGCGGCAAGACCCTGTCGGTCGGCGCGCCCGCCTCGGGGACGGAACTGAACGCCCGCGCCATCTTCGAGGCGGCGGGCATGAGCTATGACGACCTGTCCCGCGTGGAATACCTGCCCTATGCGGAATCGGCCGAGCTGATCAAGAACCGCCAGCTGCAGGCGACGCTGCAATCGTCGGGGCTGGGCGTGGCCTTCATCCAGGATCTGTCGGCGACCCATGACATCACCATCGTCGCCATTCCCGAAGAGGTCGTGACCGCCATCGGCGCGCCCTTCGCCCCCGCGACCATCCCCGCCGGCACCTATTCGGGCATCGACGAGGACATCCCCACCGCGGCGGTCGGCAACATGCTGATCACCCATGAGGGCGTCAGCGAGGAGACCGCCTATCTGATGACCAAGCTGATGTTTGACAATCTGGACCGGATGCAAAGCGCCCATGGCGCTGCCGCCGCGATCACCCCGGACACCGCGCTGGAGGGCCTGCCCATCCCGCTGCATCCCGGCGCCGAGCGCTATTATCGCGAAATCGGCCTGATCGAGTGATCGCCCGGCCCGCGCGCGCGCCGCGCGGGCCCCACCCCCCGGAGAGCGCCATGTCCGTCACCCCCACCAAAGCCGGCGGGCCTGTCCGGCCCCGCCTGGACCCCCTTCCCCCCACCGAACCCGAGATCCACGAGGGCCTGCCCCCCGGTTGGGGCGCGGGTCTGGCGGGCCGCCTGGCCTTCTGGCTGGCCGTGGCCTTTTCGCTGTTCCAGCTGTGGGCGGCGGCCTATGGCACCCTGCCCAGCCAGATCGTGCGGGCCATGCATGTGGCCTTTCTGCTGCTGCTGGGCTTTGGCCTGGTCGGCAACCTGGTGGCAAAGACCCGCGGGGGTCAGCTGTTCTTCTGGGGGCTTGGGGTGCTGGGGTTCTGCACCGGCCTCTATCAGTGGATGGAATACAACGACCTGATCCGGCGCACGGGGTTCCTGAACCAGGCCGACCTGATCATGGGCACCGTCCTGATCGTGCTGGTCTTCGATGGCGCGCGCCGCCTGATGGGCTGGCCGCTGGCGGTGATCGCCGGGGTCTTTCTGGCCTATTGCTTTCTGGGCCAGCACCTGCCCGCGCCCTTCATCCATCGCGGCTATGATTTCGACCAGATCGTCGAGCATTTCGCCTTCGGGACCGAGGGCATCTATGGCAGCCCGATCTATGTCAGCAGCGCCTATATCTTCATCTTCGTGGTCTTTGCGGCGTTTCTGGAACGCGCGGGGATGCTGAACCTGTTCAACGACTTTGCGCTTGGCATGGTCGGCGCGCGGCGTGGCGGGCCTGCGCAGGTGGCGGTGCTGTCATCGGCGCTGATGGGCACGATCTCGGGGTCGGGGGTGGCCAATGTCGTGGCCTCGGGCCAGTTCACCATCCCAATGATGAAGAAATCGGGCTTCAAGCCCGCCTTTGCCGGGGGGGTCGAGGCGACGGCATCCATGGGCGGACAGATCATGCCGCCGGTCATGGGCGCCGTGGCTTTCATCATGGCCGAGACGCTGAACGTCCCCTATGCCGCCGTGGTCCAGGCGGCGATCGTCCCGGCGGTGCTGTATTTCGGCGTCGTCTTCTGGATGGTCTGGCTGCAATCGGGCCGCGACGACCTCAAGGGGCTGGCGAAATCCAGCCTGCCCAACCCCTGGCACGCGGTGCGCGACCAGTGGCCGCTGGTCCTGCCGCTGGCGGCGCTGGTCTATCTGCTGTTCGCGGGCTACACGCCCATCTTTGCGGGCACGATGGGGCTGGCGCTGGTCACCGTGCTGATCCTGGGCGCGCCCCTGGCCGCGATGATCGGGCCCTTTGTGTTCCGCATGGTGTTCTGGATCGCGCTTGGCCTTGCGGCGGCCAGCTTTCTGCGGTTCGGCGTCGATCTGCTGATGATCGTGATCGTGGGCCTGATCCTGGCCTGCGCGGCGTTCAAGGGCACGCGCCCCACCATCGGCATCATCCGCGACGCGCTGGCCCAGGGGGCGAGGAACGCCCTGCCCGTCGGCATGGCCTGCGCCATCGTGGGCATCGTCATCGGCACGCTGACGCTGACGGGCATCGCGTCCACCTTCATCGGCGCGATCATCGCCATCGGGCAGAACAACCTGTTCCTGTCGCTGGTGCTGACCATGCTGACCTGCCTGGTGCTGGGCATGGGCATCCCCACGATCCCGAACTACATCATCACCTCATCCTTGGCTGGGCCTGCCCTGCTGGAGCTGGGCGTGCCGCTGCTGGTCAGCCACATGTTCGTGTTCTATTTCGGCATCATGGCCGACCTGACCCCGCCCGTGGCGCTGGCCTGCTTTGCGGCGGCACCGATCGCCAAGACCTCGGGGCTCAGGATCTCGATGCAGGCGATCCGGCTGGCGGCGGCGGGGTTCATCATCCCGTTCATGGCGGTCTATACGCCCTCGCTGATGCTGCAGGACGGCGGCCCCATCGCCGCGGCCTGGGGATACCCGGTCGAGGTCGTCTATGTCCTGCTCAAGACCGTTCTGGGCGTCGGCATGGGCGGCATCGCGGTCGTGGGCTATCTGTGGGACCGCACCACGCTGGCGGAACGCGGGCTGGCCCTGGCGGCGGCGGTGTCGCTGATCCTGGCGATGCCCTGGACCGATCAGGCGGGCTTTGCCCTGGCCGCCGTGTTCCTGGTCGTCCACTGGCTGCGCACCCGCCGCGCGCGGGTGGCCGCGTGATCTGCCTCAGCGCCGGGGCCTTTGCCCTGGCGCTGGCCGCACCCGATTTCACGCTGGAATGGCGTCATTCCGTCACCCGGACCCTGTGGTGGGAACGCTGGCAGGCAGGTGCCCAGGGCATCGCCCCGGTCGCGGCACGCGTGACAGGCCCCGGCGCGGGGATGGAGCCGCCGCCCGACGCCGTCTGGCGCGACGGCGCCTGGCATTTCACCCCCCGCCTCGCGCCCCAGCCCCAGGTCGTGCTGGCCACCTCTGGCACCACGGGGGGCGGCTGGACGCTGTGCGTGCAGGGCGCCTGCCATTCCCTGCCGGAGGATCAGGGCCCCATCGTCATCCGCACCGCCCCCGACTGTCATGCGACCCTTCCGTGACGGTGCCGGGCGCGCCGCTTGACACCCGCCGCCCGATCCGGTGACACGGGTCCCACATCCGCACGCGAGGCCCCGATGACCGACCGCCCTTATCCGACCCTGGCCCAGGCCACCCGCATCTGGGCGCGCATCGGCCTGCTCAGCTTTGGCGGCCCCGCGGGCCAGATCGCCCTGATGCACCGCATCTTGGTCGAGGAGCAGAAATGGCTGGGCGAGCGCCGCTTTCTGCACGCCCTGAACTATTGCATGCTGCTGCCCGGCCCCGAGGCGATGCAGCTGGCCGTCTATATCGGCTGGCTGATGCACCGCACCCTGGGCGGCATCATCGCGGGGCTGCTGTTCGTGGCCCCCGGCGTGGTGGCGATCATGGGCCTGTCCTGGATCTATGCGATCTGGGGCAACACCGGCGCGCTGGAGGGGCTGTTCTTCGGCCTCAAGGCGGCCGTGCTGGCCATCGTGCTGCAGGCGGTCATCCGCATCGGGTCGCGCGCGCTGAAGAACGGCGCGATGATCGGAATCGCGGCGGCGTCCTTTGTGGCGATCTTTGCCTTTGGAGTGCCCTTCCCGGTGATCATCCTGGCGGCTGCGGCCCTGGGCTATCTGGGCGCACGGGCCGGATGGGCGGCCTTCGGGGCGGGCGGCGGCCATGGCAAGATGGGCGGCACCCCGGTGGAGGATGCCGACACCCTGCTGGGCACGGGCACGCCCGATCACACGCGGGTCAGCGCCGCGTGGGCAGTGCGGGTGTCGGCGGTGATCCTGGGGCTGTGGCTGGTGCCCGTCGGGGCGCTGTTCGTGGTGCTGGGGCCGCAGAACGTGTTCTCGCAGATTGCCGGGTTCTTCAGCGTCATGGCGGTGGTGACCTTTGGCGGCGCCTATGCGGTGCTGGCCTATGTCGCGCAGGAGGCGGTCCAGAACTTTGGCTGGTTGGCACCGGGAGAGATGCTGGACGGTCTGGGCATGGCCGAAACCACGCCGGGGCCGCTGATCATGGTCACGCAATTCGTGGGCTTCATGGGCGCGCTGCGCGATGCGGGGGGCCTGCCGCCGCTGCTGGCCGCGACCCTGGGGGGGCTGCTGACCACCTGGGTCACGTTCCTGCCCTGCTTTCTGTGGATCTTTCTGGGCGCGCCCTTCATCGAGCGGCTGCGCGGGAACCAGGCGCTTGGGGCGGCGCTGACGGCGGTGACGGCGGCGGTGGTGGGGGTGATCCTGAACCTGGCGCTGTGGTTCGCGCTGCATGTGCTGTTCGGCCAGCTGCGGCGCGTGACCGCGATGGGGCTGGACCTGGAACTGCCGGTCTGGAGCACGCTGGACCTTGCCGCCCTGGTGCTGGTGGCGGGCGCGATTATCGGGGTCTTTACGCTGAGGCTGGGCGCGGTCACGGTGCTGGCCGCCTGCGCGCTGGCCGGGCTGGGCCTGCGGCTGGCGGGGGTGGCGTAATCAGCCGTGCCGCGTCTCCAGCGCGGCCTTGATCACCAGCGCCACGACCGCGATCAGGGTCAGGGTCGATGCGGCGGCGAATGCCCCCACCGCGTTCAGGTCGTTGAACAACAGCTCCACATGCAACGGCAGCGTGTTCGTCTGGCCCCGGATGTTGCCCGACACGACCGAGACGCCGCCGAACTCACCCACCGCCCGCGCCGTGCACAGCACCGCCCCGTAGAGCAGCGCAAAGCGGATATTGGGCAGGGTCACCCGCCGGAACACCTGCCAGCCCGACGCACCCAGGGTGACGGCGGCCTCCTCCTGCTCAGTGCCTTGGGCCTGCATCAGGGGCAGCACCTCGCGCGCCACGAACGGTGCGGTCACGAACATCGTCACCAGCACGATGCCGGGCAGCGCGAACATCACCTGCAGGTCGACCTCGCGCAGCCACGGCCCCAGCAGGCCCTGACGGCCATAGAGCAGCAGATAGCAGATGCCCGCGATGATCGGAGAGATGGAAAACGGGATCTCGATCATGGTGACCAGCAGGCCGCGCCCCGGAAAGCGGTGCTTGGCCACCGCCCATGCGGCGGCGATCCCAAAGGCGATGTTCAGCGGCACCACGATCACCGCGACGATGCAGGTCAGCCAGATGGCATGCAGCATCGCGGGGTCCATGATGTTGGCGGCATAGACCTGCCACCCCGCCGAAAACGCACGCGCAAAGATATAGACCAGCGGCGCCACCACGATCAGCAGCGTCAGCACGACGGCCAGCGCGATAAGCGCGCGGCCCGAACGGGCGGGGGGCCTCATGCGGTGGCCCTCCGGTGCCGCGCGGCCCAGGATTGCAGGATGTTCGACACGATCAGCAGCACCAGCGCAAAGCCCAGCAGGACCAGCGCGATGGCGGCAGCGCCGTTATAGTCGAACTCTTCCAGCCGGATATAGGCCAGAAGGGCCGCGATCTCGGTCTGGCCGGGCAGGTTGCCGGCGATGAAGACGATCGCCCCGAACTCGCCCAAGGACCGCGCAAAGGCGGTGGTGCAGCCGGCCAGCCAGGCGGGCAGGATGGCCGGGAAGACCACGCGGGTGAAGACCTGCCAGGGCGTCGCGCCCAGGGTTTCGGCCGCCTGTTCCAGCGCGGGGTCCAGATCCTCCAGCACTGGCTGGACCGTGCGCACCACAAAGGGGATCGAGGTGAAGGCCATCGCCAGCGCAATCCCCCAGATGGTATAGACGACCGGGATGCCCGCCGGATGCAGCACCTGTCCGAACCAGCCATTCGCGGAGAACAGCGCCGTCAGCGACAGCCCCGCCACCGCCGTGGGCAGCGCAAACGGCACGTCCATCATCGCGTCCAGCAGGCGTTTTCCGGGAAAATCATGCCGCACCAGCACCCAGGCCATCAGCAGGCCATAGACCGCGTTGAAGGCGGTGGCGATGGCCGCCGCCGTCAGCGTGATGCGGAACGCCGCCACCGCCCGGTCGCTGCTGACGATGGTCCAGAACCGCGCCGGGCCGATCTCGGCCCCCTTCAGGATCAGCGCGGCGATGGGGATCAGCACGATCAGCACCATGTACAGCAGCGTCGTCCCCAGGCTGAGGGTAAAGCCCGGCAGGACGCGCTTGGCGCGGAACGGGGCGGCGGCGGCGGTCATTGGTTGACGAAGACCTGATCCAGGATGCCGCCCTCGGCCAGGTGCTCCTCGCTGACCGCAGCCCATCCTCCGAAGACGTCATCGACGGTCACCAGTTCGACCGGGGCCTGCGCGTCGGCGAATTCGGCGGCGACCGCCTCGTCGGTGACGCGATAGTGCCGCTCGGCCAGCATCCGCTGTGCATCAGCGGTATAAAGCCAGTTCAGATAGGTTTCCGCGATCTCGGTCGTGCCGTTATCCTCGGCATTCTCGGCCACGACGGCGACCGGAAAGGCAGCGAACAGGCTGATCGACGGGGTCACACGCTGGAACCCCTGGGCCTCGTATTCGGCGGCAATCTGGCCGGTCTCGGCCTCGAAGGTCACCAGCACGTCGCCGATGCCGCGTTCCGCGAAGGTCTGGGTCGCGGCGCGCCCGCCCGTGTCGAACACCGGCACGCTGGCAAAGATGCTGCGCACGAAATCCTGCGCGGCGGTCTGATCGCCGTCATTCTGCGCCAGCGCATAGGCATAGGCGGCCAGATAGGTATAGCGCGCATTGCCGCTGGTCTTGGGGTTCGGGAACACGGGCGCCACATCCTCGCGCGCCAGATCGTCCCAGTCTTGGATGCCCTTGGGATTGCCCTCGCGCACCAGAAACGCCGGCAGCGAATAGAAGGGCGATGCCCCGTTCGGGAAGGCGTCGCGCCAGTCCTCGGGCAACAGACCGCCCTGCGCCAGCACGTCGATATCGGTCTCCTGGTTGAAGGTCACCACATCGGCGGGCAGCCCCTCCAAGATCGCGCGGGCCTGGCGCGACGATCCGCCATGCGACATGTCGATGGTCAGCGTGCGCCCGGTATCGGCCTCATATTGCGCGGCAAAGGCGGGGTTCAGCGCCTCGAACAGCTCGCGCGCGATGTCATAGCTGACATTCAGCAGGCGGTCCTGCGCAAGCGCCGGGCCGGACAGGACAAGGGCCAGCGCGGTGGCCAGAACGGGCAGTTTCATCGGGCGATTTCCTTATGACGGGGCAGGATGGTGGGGGCTGTGGTGTCGATGCGGGGGCTGGGAAAGATCGCGCCCGCCTCGATCCGCAGAGTGACGGGGGCGCCCTGCGCCAGGGCGGGGGCGTCGCGGCGGGGCATCTGGATCTCGGCCTCGGTGCCGCTGTCGTGGCGGGCGGTCAGGCGCAGATCGGCGCCGGTGCTGACGCGGCTGGTGATCTGCCACGGCCCGCCCGCATCGGGAACGGCGCGCAGATCGGCGGGGCGGACAAAGACCTGCGCCGGACCATCAGGCAGCGCGCGGCGCGGCAGGGCGGTCAGGTCCAGCCCCGCCCCCTGCGCCCGACCCGCCGCCAGTATCACCGGCAATTCGACCGTGGCCCCCATGAATCGCGCGACAAAGGGCGTGGCCGGATGGTCGTGGATCTGGTCGGCATCGCCGATCTGGGCGATGCGGCCGTCGCCCATCACCACGACGCGGTCGGCCAGCTCGAACGCCTCCTCCTGGTCGTGGGTGACAAAGATGGTGGTCGACCCGGTCGCCTCGTGCACGCTGCGCAGCCAGCGGCGCAGGTCGCGCCGGATGGCCGCGTCCAGCGCGCCAAAGGGCTCATCCAACAGCAGCACGCGCGGCTGGATCGCCAGCGCCCGGCCCAAGGCCACGCGCTGCCGCTGGCCGCCCGACAGCTGCGCGGGATAGCGGTCGGCCAGATGGTCGATCTGCAGGAACGCCATCAGCTCGTCCACGGTGGCGGCGATCCGCGCCTTGGCGGGGCGCGCCGCGCGCGGCAGGACCGTCAGGCCGAAGGCGATGTTGTCGCGCACCCGCATATGCGGAAACAGGGCATAATTCTGGAACACGAAGCCGATGCGCCGGTCGCGCGCGGCCAGCTGCAGCCAGTCCTGCCCCTCGACCCGCAGCTGCCCGGCATCGGGCCATTCCAGCCCCGCGATGATCTTGAGCAGCGTCGTCTTGCCCGACCCCGACGGGCCCAGCAGGGCCAGCAATTCGCCTGCCTCGACCGACAGGTCGATGCCCCGCAGAACCTCGGTGCGGTCGAACCGCTTGGTCATCCCGGCAATCGTGATCGACATGATGCGCCCCTTTGCTGTCGCTCAGCTAGGACGGGTCCGCCGCCCTGGCAAGGGACGGTCCCGCGCCCCGGCCCGCAGCCGCGCGGCGGACATTCCGCACCACAGCGCGCCTGCGAAACCGCGACCTTGCCTGGGGCGGGCATCGGCAAATATCCTCCCGGCGCGCCTGCCCGAAGGCGCCCGATCGTTCTTTTCCACGCGACCGCGCCAGGGCCCACGCCAATAGTTTACTATTTTAGTTGCCGATCGCCCAACAGAGTGCTACGCGCCGCCGGGTCACGCTTTTCCAATGGCTTTCATACCGGGCGACCCTCTCATGCATCTGCGTCTCATCATCACCACCCTGGCGGGGCTGGCGGCGGCCGCCCCGGCTCTGGCCGAACCGACCCAATATCCGCTGGTGCTGGAGAATTGCGGCACCACCGTCACCATCGACAGCGCCCCGCAGAACGCCGTGGCCCTGGGCCAGAACAGCGCCGAGATCCTGCTGATGCTGGGCCTGCAGGACCGGATGGCGGCATCGGCGTTCTGGCCCACCAAAGTCCTGCCCGAGCTGGAGGAGGCCAATGCCGGGGTCGAGATCCTGACCGTCGAGCAGCCCACCCTGGAAGGCATCCTGGCACGAGAGCCCGATTTCGTCGCGGCCCAGCTGCCGCTGCTGCTGGGCGAGGACAGCAAGGTCGCCAAGCGCGCCGATTTCGAGGATCTGGACATCCCCAGCTATCTGTCGCCCGGCATCTGCAACACCCGCGACGACGCAGGCGACATCTATGGCAGCCGCGACCAGCTGTGGAACATGGACCCGCTGTACCAGGAGATCGACGAGCTGTCGCGCATCTTTGACGTGGCCGACCGGGGTCAGGCGCTGATCGCCGATTTCCGCCAGCGCGAGGCCGATCTGCTCGCCCGGTTCGAGCAGGGTGACAGCACGTTCCTGTTCTGGTTCTCCAGCCCGTCGGAGGGCGAGGACGCCTATCTGGGCGGCAAGAACGGCGCCTCGGGCTTCATCGCGGACCTGCTGGGCGCGCGGAACGCCATCACCACCGAGGCCGAATGGCCGACCGTGGGATGGGAGGGGATCATCTCCGCTGATCCGACCTATATCGTCGCGGCCTCGCTGGACCGTGACCGCTGGACGCTGGACCGGGCCGAGGCCAAGATCGCCTTTCTGACCACCGACCCCTCGGTCAGCCAGATGGCCGCGGTGCAGGAGGGGCGCATCCTGACCATGAACGGCGCGGCGATGAACCCGACCATCCGCACCCTCTATGGCGCCGAGGAACTGGCCGACCAGCTGCAGGCGATGCGGGCCGAATGACCGCCCGCGCGATGCCCGGACGGGGGGGCTTCGCGGCCCTCCTGGCGATCTCGGCCATGGCGCTGACCCTGGCCGTGGCGCTGGCCGTCAGCATCGGAGAGATGCGCATCCCCCTGTCCACGGTGGCCCTGTCGCTGACCAACCACCTGGGCTGGACCGACGCCCCCATCAGCCGCATCCAGGACAGCGTGATCTGGGACCTGCGGCTCAGCCGGGCGCTGGTCGCGGCGCTGTGCGGGGCGGGGCTGGCGATCTGCGGGGCAATCCTGCAATCGCTGCTGCGCAACACCCTGGCCGAGCCCTATGTGCTGGGCGTCTCGGCAGGCGCATCGACCGGCGCGGTGGCGGTGATCATCCTGGGCGTGGGCGCGGGGGCCGTGTCGCTTTCGGCGGGGGCCTTTGCCGGCGCGCTGGCGGCCTTTGCCTTTGTGGCGCTTCTGTCGGATGGCGGGCGCGGCGGGCCGGACCGGACCATCCTGGCGGGGGTCGCTGCGGCCCAGCTGTTCAACGCGCTGACCGCCTATGTCGTGACCACATCGGGCAATGCGCAGCAGGCGCGCGACGTGATGTTCTGGCTGCTGGGCAGCTTTGGCGGCGTGCGCTGGCCGGAATTCCAGCTGCTGGCGGCGGTCATTGTGATCGGGCTGGCGGTCTGCATCTGGTATGCGCATGCGCTGGACGCCTTCACCTTTGGCGATGATGCGGCGGCGTCGATGGGCATTCCGGTGGCGCGCGTGCGCATCGTGCTGTTCGTGACGACGGCGCTGATCACCGCGACCATCGTCAGCATGGTGGGCTCGATCGGCTTTGTCGGGCTTGTGGTGCCGCATGCGGTGCGCTTTCTGATCGGGCCGGGGCATATGCGGCTGCTGCCCGCCTGCGCGGTCGTGGGCGCGGTGTTCATGGTGCTGGCCGATATCGTGTCGCGCAGCGTGATGACCCAGCAGACCCTGCCCATCGGCATCGTGACCGCCTTGGTAGGCGTGCCGTGCTTTTCGCTGATCCTCTATCGCGCCCGGAGACCCGCATGAGCATCGCCGCCACCAATCTGGGCTGGAGCGTCGGGCGCCGCACCATCCTGAACGACGTGTCGGTCACGGTGGCCCCCGGCACGATCCTGGGCCTTCTGGGGCCGAACGGGTCGGGCAAATCGTCCTTGCTGCGCCTGCTGGCGGGGCTGCGCCGTCCCGACCGGGGGCGGGTGACGCTGGACGGGCAGGACATCGCGGGCATGCGGCGGCGCGATCTGGCCCGCCGCGTCGCCTTGGTCCAGCAACACGCCGCGACCGAGATGAACGTTACCGTCCAGGATGTCGTGATGCTGGGCCGCACGCCCCATCGCGCGCCGCTGTCGGGCTGTTCGGCGGCGGATCTGGCGGCGGTGGACACCGCCCTGGCCCAAGTCGGCATGACCGAGCGGCGCGATCAGGGCTGGCAGAGCCTGTCAGGCGGCGAACGCCAGCGCGTCCAGATCGCCCGCGCCCTGGCCCAGGAACCCCGGGAACTGTTCCTGGACGAACCCACCAACCACCTGGACATCTAGCATCAGCTGGAGCTGCTGCACCTGATCGCGCGGCTTGGCCTGACCAGCATCGTGGCGCTGCACGACCTGAACCACGCCGCGCAGTTCTGCGACCGGCTGCTGGTGCTGGAGGGCGGGCGCGTCGTCGCCGAGGGCACCCCGGATCAGGTCCTGACCGCCGACCTGCTGGCAGATGTGTTCCGCGTGCGCTGCGATTTCCACCGGACCGGGGATGGGCGCCGCCACATCCTGTTCCGCTAGGCCACCCCGCAGATCTGGCCGATCGCGGCCCGCATAGCGCGCCGGCACGGCAACAATTCCGCAGCCAAGGTGTCGTGGTCGGCGCGATGCTGCCCGGTGCGGTCCCGCCCCGGGACGATAGCTGACGGCGGGAACCACCGCGCGGCCCGTCAGCGCCGCCGCCCGCGCGACGGGATAGAGGGCGTTCACGCCCCGCGTCGGGTCCAAGCAGTGGCCCGGCGGGCCGGTCAGCGGGACCTCAAGCGTCTCCTTGCCCTTTGGGCGCGCGGACAGGGCCATGTCGGACGGCGCTCCGACGATGCAGGCCAGGGGCTGCGCGATCAATGCGGGCAGGCGCGCAATCAGGTTCGGGACACCCTGGCACCCGATCTGGACGTCGCGGGACATGGCCCGATGATCACCCGCAGGTTCCAGCGCCCATCCGGGCGTGGGAATGCGGTGCAGCGTGACGCCGGGGCGGTCCAGATGCGTGCAGATCGCGTCGGTGATGGCCGCGTTGGGCGTGCCGGGCAGCGAAGGGACGGCGACAAGATCGGCCAGGATTGCGGGCAGGGTATGGGGCAGGGTCACGGTGCGGCTCCTCGTTGCGGCCATTCTGCCGGGGGCGGGGCGCAGATGCTGCCGAAAGCCGGGGGGCGGAACGGGACCATCCGCCGTCGCCGCGGGCAAAGCGGGCGAAAACTGCCGACCCGCCGGGGCTAGTCTGACCGGGCAACAATCCGGATGCCCGCCATGACCCTGTCCTTCGATCCCGACCGCATCGCCCTGCCCCTGGGCCATGTCATCGACGGCCAGCTGATCGCGGCGGAGGGCGTTCTGCCGATGCAGCGCCCGTCGGATGCGGCAGATTATGCCGCCTGCCCGCAGGCCGATGCCGCGATGGTGGACCGCGCCGTGCAATCGGCCCGGCGCGCGCAGGCGGCAGGCTGGGGGGCGGCCATGCCGCGCGACCGCACCCGCGCGCTCTGTGCCTGGGCCGACCTGATCGAGGCCGAGGCCCCGGCCCTTGCCCGGCTTGAGGCGCTGTCCTCGACCCGCCCGGTCGGGCAGCTGGTCGCGGGCGACATCGCGGTGACCGCCGAACAGATCCGCTTTTTCGCCGAGATGGCCGACAAGGAGGGCGGCGATCTGGCCCCCACCCGTGACGCGGCGCTTGGCATGACGGTGACCGAGCCCTGGGGCGTCGTGGGCGCGATCACGCCGTGGAATTTCCCGATCTCGATGGCGGGGTGGAAGCTGGGGCCGGCCTTGGCGGCAGGAAATGCCGTGGTGCTGAAACCGTCCGAGATGACGCCCTTTTCCACGATCATGCTGGCGCAGCTGGCGGTGCGGGCCGGCATTCCGGCGGGGCTGGTCAATGTGGTCCTGGGCTGCGGCCCGGTCACCGGCGGCGCGATCACCGGCCATCCCGACGTCGCCAAGGTCAGCTTTACCGGATCGACCGGTGCCGGTCAGGCGATCATGGCCAATATCGCCCGCACGGGGATCAAGCCGATGACGCTGGAGCTGGGCGGAAAATCCCCCCAGATCGTCTTTGCCGATGCCGATCTGGATCTGGCGGTGGATGCGATCGCGCGCTCGATCATGGCCAATGCGGGGCAGGCCTGCGTGGCGGGCAGCCGGGTCATCGCGCACCGCACCATCGCCGACGATCTGGCGCAGCGGCTGGTCGCCCGGATGGTGCCGGACCGCCCCGGCCCCACCTGGGACGCGGCCACGGTCTATGGCCCGATCATCTCGGACCGGCAGCTGGGGCGCATCGACGCCATCGTGGCCCAGGCCCGCGCCCAGGGCGCGACCACGCTGACCGGGGGCGCGCGGATGGACCGCCCGGGCTATTTCTATGCGCCGACGCTGCTGGCCGGTCTGGCCCCCGACAGCCCGGCGATCCTGCACGAGATCTTCGGCCCGGTCCTGACCCTGCAGACCTTCGATGACGACGATCAGGCGATGGCCCTGTCGGACCACCCGACCTACGGGTTGTGCGCGGGCATCTTTACACGGGACCTGTCGCGGGCCATGCGGGCGATGCGGCGGGTTCAGGCAGGCACGGTCTGGATCAACCGCTATGGCCGCTCGCGCGATCACATCCTGCCGACCGGGGGCTATCGCCAGTCGGGTCTGGGCAAGGATCTGGGCCGCGAGGCCTACCGCGCCAACCGCCAGTCCAAGACCGTGCTGATCGACATCTGAGGAGACCACCATGACCCACCGCATCGCCCTGATCCCCGGAGACGGCATCGGCATTCCCGTCACCCAAGCCGCCATGCAGGTCGTCACCGCCAGCGGCGCCGATGTCCAGACGGTCACCTTTCCCTGGTCCTGCGACCATTATCTGCAGCATGGCCTGATGATGCCCGATGACGGGATCGAGACCCTGCGCGGCTTTGACGCGATCTTTCTGGGCGCGGTCGGCTGGCCCGCCCGCGTGCCCGACAGCGTTTCGCTGCACGGGCTGCTGCTGCCGATCCGCAAGGCCTTTGTCCAATACGCCAACATCCGCCCGCACCGCCTGCTGGAGGGCGTTGAGGGCCCGCTGAAGACCCGCGATTTCGACATCCTCTGCATCCGCGAGAATACCGAGGGCGAATATTCCGGCGCCGGCGGCCGCGTCCATGTCGGCACCCCCGACGAGGTTGCCGTGGAAACTGCGATCTTTACCCGCGCGGGCGTCGAGCGCATCCTGCGTTTCGGGTTCGAACAGGCGCGGGCACGGCGCGGCCTGCTGGCCTCGGTCACCAAATCCAATGCGCAGCGGCACACGATGGTCTTCTGGGACCAGGTCACGGACGAACTGGCCGCCGAATACCCCGATGTCCAGGTCACCCGCTATCATATCGACGCCATGTGCGCGCGCATGGTCATGGCGCCCGAAAGCCTGGATGTGGTGGTGGCCTCGAACCTTTTCGGCGACATCCTGACGGATCTGGGCGCGGCCATTCAGGGGGGCCTGGGCTTTGCGGCCTCGGCCAATATCGACCCGACGCGGTCCGGCCCGTCGATGTTCGAACCGGTCCACGGCTCGGCCCCCGACATTGCGGACAAGGGGATTGCCAACCCGATGGCCGCCTTCTGGTCGGCCGCGATGATGCTGGAGCATCTGGGCCAGACCGACCCCGCCGCCCGCATCATGGCCGCAATGGAGGCCGCCACCGCCCGCGGCATCGGCACGCAACCGGGCCGCGACACGACCGATGCGATCACCGCCGCCGTTCTGGCGCAACTGAAGGACTAAGACCATGACGATCCACGCCCCCTTTCCCCGGCTTGCCGACCCGGACCTGCTGCGCCAGCAGGCGCTGATCGGGGGGGCGTGGGTCGATGCCGATGGCGGTGCCACGCTGGCCGTGACCGACCCCGCCACCGGCGCGACCCTGGGGTCCGTGCCCGACATCACCGCCGACCAGACCCGCGCCGCGATCAGCGCCGCCGACGCGGCCCTGGCCCTATGGCGCAGGCGTCCGTCGGCCGAACGCGCCGATCTGCTGATGGCCTGGCACGACCTGATGGTCGCCGCGACCGAGGATCTGGCCCTGATCCTGACGCTGGAACAGGGCAAGCCCCTGGCCGAAGCCCGCGCCGAGATCGCCTATGGCGCCAGCTTCGTGCGCTGGTTCGCCGAAGAGGCCCGCCGGATCGAGGGCCAGATCATCCCCGCCCCCACCGCCGACCGCCGCATTCTGGCCAGCCGCGAACCCGTGGGCGTGTCGGCCATCATCACGCCCTGGAATTTCCCGAACGCGATGATCACCCGCAAGGTCGCGCCCGCGCTGGCCGCAGGCTGCACCGTGGTGATCAAGCCGTCGGAATTCACGCCGTTCTCGGCGCTGGCGCTTGGGGTGCTGGCCCTGCGCGCGGGCATCCCGGCGGGCGTCATCAACATCGTTACCGGCCTGCCCACCGCCATCGGCGCCGAACTGACCGCCAGCGCCACGGTGCGCAAGCTGTCCTTCACCGGCTCGACCCGCGTGGGGGCGATGCTGATGGGCCAATGCGCGCCCACCGTGAAACGCCTGTCGCTGGAGCTGGGCGGCAACGCGCCCTTCATCATCTTCGACGACGCCGATCTGGATGCCGCCGTCGACGGCCTGATCGCCGCCAAGTTCCGCAATGGCGGGCAGACCTGCGTCTGCGCGAACCGCATCTTTGTGCAGGACGGCGTCCATGACGCCTTCGTCGACCGCCTGTCGGCCCGCGTGGGCGCGATGCGCGTCGGCCCCGGCACCAATGCCGCCAGCCAGATCGGCCCGATGATCAACCCCGCCGCCCTGGACAAGATCAAGGCGCATGTCGCCGACGCCCTCGCCCAGGGCGCGACCATCGCGGCCCAGGCCCCGGTGCCCGCGGGCCAATACGCCCGCCCCACCGTGCTGATCGGCGCCACCACCGCGATGGCCCTGGCCTCCGAGGAAACCTTCGGCCCCGTCGCCCCCATCTTCCGCTTCACCGATGAGGACGCGGCCATCCGCGACGCCAACGCGACCCCCTTCGGCCTTGCCGCCTATTTCTACACCCGCGACCTGTCCCGCGCCTTCCGCGTGGCCGAGGCGCTGGAATTCGGCATGGTCGGCCTGAACACCGGCGCGCTGTCGATGGCCACGGCCCCCTTTGGCGGTATCAAGCAATCAGGCATGGGCCGCGAAGGATCGCGTCATGGTATCGAGGATTATGTCGAGATCAAATATATGTGCATGGCAGGCATCTAGGCAAAATCAGGGCGGGACCAAGCGATGACAGGCATAGTGGCGGTTACGGGCGCAGCGGGCGCGCTGGGCAGCAAGACAGTCGAGATATTGGCTGCGGGCGGTTGGACGGTTGTCGGCATCGACCTAGGCAAGGTGGCGTCGGATGGCGTTGCGCTCGCTTTGGGTGGCGTCGATCTGACCGATGAAGCGGCGGTCGGCGTCGCTGCCGCTCGGATAGAAAAGGAGCTTGGGCGGCTTGACGGCCTGGTCAATATCGCAGGCGGTTTCAGTTGGGAAACCGTGGCAGACGGCAGCGTCGCGACATGGGACCGGCTCTATGCCATGAATGTCCGCACCGCACTGATCGCAAGTCGCGCGCTTTTGCCATTGCTGCGCGCCAGCCACGGGGCGATCGTCAATATCGGCGCAGCCGCTTCGGTGAAAGCCGGGGTTGGCATGGGCGCCTATGCCGCCTCCAAGTCCGGCGTTGCGCGCCTGACCGAAGCATTGGCCGAGGAATTGAAGGAAGAGGGCGTGCGGGTAAACGCCATATTGCCCAGTATCATCGACACGCCCACGAACCGCGCCGATATGCCAGACGCTGATGTCGCAAAATGGGTATCCCCGGCACAGCTTGCAGGCGTGGTGGCCTTCCTGTTGTCCAGTGACGCCATGCCGATCACTGGCGCGCTGATCCCGGTGACGGGGCGGGTCTAACGCCGCGTCCCGACCGAAAGGATGGTCGAAACGATCAAGGTACTGATCGCCCCTGCCTCCGTTCAGCTAATCGTCTGCCGGAGCAGCGCCAAAGTCCGCGCCCAGGCAAGATCGGCCGCCGCCTTGTCGAAACGCGGGGTCGTATCATTGTTGAACCCATGCTCCGCGCCCTCGTAGATATAGGCTTTGTAGTGCGTTCCGGCCTGCTTCAACGCCGCTTGATATTCGGGCCATGCTGCGTTGGTCCGCGCGTCATTGCCGGCATAATGGATGAGTAGTTGCGCTTTGATCTTCGGCACCTCGGCCAGTGCGGACGGGCTGCCATAGAAGGGCACGGCCGCGCGCAGGTCAGGCAGGCGTGTTGCCAGCAGATTGGCGATCCAACCGCCAAAGCAGAAGCCGACTGCCGCGATCTTGCCGTTGCTGCCCGCCATGGTGCGCGCGTGGGTTGCCGCGGCGACAAAATCCTCGCCAATCTTGGTCCGGTCCAGCGTGGCAAAGGCAGCGCGCGCCTTGTCCTCGTCGCCCGGATAGCCGCCGATCGTTGTCAGGGCGTCCGGCGCAACCGCCATATAGCCATCGACCGCCAGCCGCCGGGCAATATCCTCAATATGCGGGTTAAGGCCGCGATTTTCATGCGCAACGATGACGACGGGCAGCTTTGCGGTGGTCTTTGCCGCTGGCCGCGCAACATAGGCGCGCACCGTCCCGTTGCCAGCGGGTGAAGCGATATCCACATGGCTGATGATGATCCGCTTGTCGTCGGGTTTGATCACCTGTCCGCGTGCGAAATCGGGGCTGAGCGCCGCCAGCATCGTCGTGGCCGCCGCCGCGCTGCCGACATGCACGGCGCATTGGGTCACAAAGCCGCGCCGGTCGATCGCGCCATGCACATAAGCGTCAAACAAATCGAGCACCGCGCGGGGGTAGGCGGTGGCGCCCTTCCTGTCAGCGTCCTGCGTCATGTCACTGTCCTTCCATTCAGCCCGATACCACGAGTTTATCGCCGTCTTTTGCGGTCAAGCCAAGAAAAACCCATAGCCTCGGGCCGCTAAGCCTCGCTATGGGAAGCCAACCCCCAAGAGACACAGGACATTGCCCCGATATGAGCGCCCCGCTGTCGCCCCGCACCATTGGTCCATTCACGGTCAAGGCCATCGGCCTTGGCTGCATGAATTTGAGCCATGCCTACCTGCCCCGGCCCGAACCTGCCCAGGCGGAACGGCTGTTGGGCCACGCGCTCGACATCGGCGTCGACTTTTTCGACACCGCGGCGCTGTACGGCTTTGGCGCGAATGAGGAACTGTTGGGCCGTACCCTGATGCACCGGCGCGACGACTTTGTCCTCGCCAGCAAATGCGTGCTGGGCGGGAAGGATGGCAAGCGCGGTATTGACGGATCGCCCCAGGCAATCACCGCCACGCTGGAAGATTCGCTCCGGCGGTTGAATGTCGATCATATCGATCTCTATTATCTCCACCGGCTCGATCCCAATGTTCCGATCGAGGAGTCGGTCGGTGCGCTGGCGCGCGCTGTCGAGGCTGGCAAAATCGGTGCCATCGGCCTGTCGGAAATGTCCGCCACGACGCTGCGCCGCGCTCATGCGGTTCACCCCATAGCGGCGATGCAGACCGAATATTCGCCCTGGAGCCGCAACGCTGAAGTGGCTGTGCTGGACGCCTGCGGCGAACTGGGCGTCGGCTTTGTCGCCTTTTCGCCTGTCGCGCGCGGTGTGTTGGCTGGCGGGGTGGGGCCAGAGGGGGTGCAGGAGGGCGATGTCCGCGCCTCCATGCCGCGCTTCCACCCGCCGCACCTGCCCCATAATCTTCAGCTTGCTGCCGCCTTCGGCCGGATCGCCGCAGATGCCGGCTGCACCATGGCGCAACTCTCGCTTGGCTGGGTGCTGTCGCGCCGCCCTTATGTCGTGGCAATCCCCGGCACCACCAGCACCGCCCATCTGGACGAGGATATGGCGACGCTGTCGATCGACCTGCCTGCCGAGACGCTCGCGGCGGTCGATGCGCTGTTCACCTTCGAGGCTGTATCCGGCCCGCGCTATCCCCGCGCGGCGCAGGCGCAGATAGATACCGAAACCTGGGACGGCGAACCGCTTGAATAACGGTCTGAGCCGCCATGGCCCGGCCCGCCTGCCCGACAGTCAGGCTGTGTCAAAAGGGGGAGGGGGCTTCGAACCGAACCATCAAGCTGCTTGATCCGTCCTCGATATCCATTATATTGAGGACGGGAAGGGGTCGCCATGTCCAGACCGATGACACTTAATGTACGTGTAAGCGGCGCGCTGAGTGACTTTGTTGCTGCCAATGTCAGTGACACCGGAGCCTATGACAATGTCAGCGAATATGTCCGTGATCTGATCCGCCGCGACAAGGAACGGGTAGAGGCCGATCGCTTCGCCCGGCTGAAAGCCGAGCTGGCGCGCGCCTTCTCCGCGCCGGAGGCAAGTTACGAGATATTGGATGCAGACGCGGTAATCGCCCGCAATCGTCGCGCCTGACGCTGATGGCGGCATTCCGGGTACAGGACGCGGCGGGCCGCAGGCTGGACGAAATCTATGTCTATACGCGCGACACATGGGGTGAAGCGCAGGCCGATCGCTATATTCGCGCCTTGTTCGCCCAGTTCGAGGCCATTGCGACACGAGACGCGGCCTGGCGGGTGATCCCGGCAGAGTTTGGCGTGGACGGCTATTACTGCCGGTTCGAGCATCATTATATCTATTGGCGTGTGTTGAACGATGGTGCCGTGGGGATCGTCACGATCCTTCATGAGCGGATGCACCAGATGGATCGCTTCCGCGAGGATCAGCCCTGATA
>NZ_MEES01000067.1:0-44790 GCF_001724535.1 Paracoccus sp. SCN 68-21
GTAAAGGTGCTGACATGATTCATCCTTTCTGGGAGGATGAATCACAAGCAGACCCCTTTGGGAATCCCATGATTCCGGTTTTTGCAGAAACGCTTTAACGCGCCCGATCTGATGGTGCCCACCGACATGCTGGCCCTGCTGGTGTGCGATGCGCGGGCGGTCTGGCAGGCGGGGTTCGGCCATCTGTCGGCACGGCCCGTGTCGGTCTATCCCGATGGAGTGGAGGCCGCCTATGCGACCTTCCTGACCGCCGTGATGGCCGATGCGAAGGAGACGATCCTGCCCTTCATCCGCCGCTCCCGCATGCCGCTGGTGCGCGGCATCGACGCCCGCGCCGACGCGGCCGAGGCGCTGACCCCTGACCAGATCACCGCAGGCCGCGCCGCGCGCGCGGCATTCGCGCGGCATATGGACGCGCTGCTGGGCGCGAATGGCGTGCTGTTGGCCCCGGTGGTGCATGACGCGCCCTTCCGGCTGGACGCGCCGGTCGCGGTGTTCGACAGTTTCCGCCATGATGCGCAGCGGCTGCTGTGCGTGGCGGGCATGGCGCGGCTGCCGCAGGTGGTCTTTCCCGCCGGAACGGTCGACGGCGCGCCCTTCGGCCTGTCGCTGATCGGTCCGCGCGGATCGGACCTGTCGCTGATCGCGCTGGCCTGCCAGCTGGCCCGCCAGCCGCAGGAGGTCGCATGACCTGTCCCATAGAGGCACGTCTGGCCGAACTGGGCCACACGCTGCCGCCCTCCGCCCCGTCGCGGGCGCTGTTCCTGCCGGGCAAGATCAGCGGCAACCTGCTGTTCCTGTCCGGCCAGATCTGCGAATGGGAGGGGGAGCCCCAATATTTCGGCCCCATCGGCCCCGGTTTCGACCTGGAGGAGGGCCAGGCCGCCGCGCGGATGTGCGCGCTGAACCTGCTGTTCTCGATCAGGGCGGTGGCGGGGTCGCTGTCGCGGGTGGCGCAGGTGATCCGCTTGGGCGGCTTTGTCGGGGCACCCCCCGATTACGGGCAGGGGCCCTTCGTGGTGAACGGGGCGTCGCAGCTGTTCATCGACCTGTGGGGCGACGCGGGGCGGCACGCGCGGACCGTCGTCAATGTCTCGTCCCTGCCCGCCAACGCGCTGGTCGAGATCGACGCGGTGGTCGAACTGCGCTAGGGCCGCAGCAGCCGGGCGGCGGGGCGGTCAAAGCTCTGCCGTCCGGCCTTGAACCCCATCAGTGGCGGCGCGATCATCGCCAGCGCCTCCGCCGGGCTTGCCGCGTCCAGCACGATCAGATCGGCCCGGTCGCCCGGCGCCAGCCCATAGCCCTGCAGCCCCATCAGGCGCGCCGGGCCGTGAGTCACCATCTCCAGGCAGGTATCGAAATGATCCGCGCCCAGATGCATGACATTGGCATAGAGATTGGCCATCCGCAGCAGCGCGCAATCGCCATAGGGCGTGAAGGGGTTCATCACGTTGTTCGTGGCCACCGCAACCGTGACGCCCTCCAGCAGATGCAGGGGCGCGACGCCGCGCGGCGCGCGGTGGCCCTGATCCATGCCGTTCAGATAAAGGTCCGTCGCGGGCAGCGCCACGACCGCCACCCCGGCGCGGGCCAGCAGCGCCGCATGCTCCGCCAACCGCGCGTCATCCATCACCGCCAGCTTGGTCGCGTGGCCCAGGGTCACGCGACCCTGCCAGCCATGGCGGATCGTGCGCTCGCAGATCGCCCGGATGTGCGAGCCTTCGGGGTCCAGATCAAAATCGACATGGAAATCCAGATCGACCCCGCGCCGGACCGCCATCGCGAACAGGATGTCGATCTGCGCCAGCGGGTCCGTGTCGGTATAGGGACAGCCGCCCAGCAGGTCCGCGCCCAGATCCAGCGCCTGTTCCAGAAGCGCCTCGGTGCCCGGATCGTTGGTCAGCCCCTCCTGCGCAAAGGCGCAGATCTGCAGGTCCAGCGCAAAGGCATAGTCCTCGCGCAGCGCCAGCAGGGCGGTCAGGCTGCGCAGGCCCGCACGGGGATCGACCTCCACATGGCTGCGCATGTGCAAGGTGCCCTGGGTGATGGCGGCCTCCAGCACGCGGGCGCCGCGGGAGCGGACATCGGCGGTGGTAAAGTCGCGTTTCAGCGCGCTGACCGTCGCCACCGCCTGCGCCAGGCTGCCCGACTGCCCGCAGCGGCAAAGGATGCCCGCCTTGTCCAGGTGGATATGCGCCTCGACCAGGCCGGGCAGGACCGCGCGCCCGCCCAGGTCGCGGATCTGGCGCGCGGGGCCTAGGTCCCCGCCCACCGCGACGATGCGCCCATCCGCGATGCCGATATCGGCGGGCCGGGGCAGGCGGGCATCGGTCAGGATCAGGTCCAGCATCTGTCTTGTATCCATGGGTCGTTTCTGTATTCTTTAAGTGTATGCAGTTATGCCGCGCGCTGGCAAGAAAGGACCGCCCCATGAGCGACAGGACACAGGCCGATCTGACCGCGGTGCAGGATTATCTGGCAGCCTCCATGGCGCCGGACCCGGTGCGGGCGGCGACATTCGTGGCGCCGGGCTTTGTCTGCCGCTTCACCGGCGGGCGGGTGTTCGACACGCCGTCGGGGCCGACCGGCTTCAACGCCGCGCGCTATAAATGGGTCAAGAAGCGGATCGAGCGCTATGACGTCGTGCCTGATGGCGACTGCACCATCGTCTATAGCCTGGGCTATCTTTATGGCGAATGGCCGGACGGGACGCCCTTTGACGGCAACCGCTATATCGACCGCTTCACGGTACGCGACGGTCTGATCCTGGACACGGATGTCTGGAACGACAGCGCCGAATGGCTGCTGGACCCGTCGATCGCGAAGGGCTGATCAGCCCTTGGCATAGGGCTGCAGGATGTTCACCAGATCGCGGCTGCGGCCGCGATCGCCCGACAGCAGGGCGCGGGCGGCGACGGCCTCCAGATGGTCGGACATCATCTGCGCGGCCTTGTCTGCGGGGCCGCGGGCGATCAGCTCGATCAGGGCCAGATGCTCGCTGATGGCGCATTCAGACGAATGCGGGCGGGCCAGCGATGACAGCGACAGCCCCGCGCGATAGCAGATTTCCGTGACATAGCGCACCAGGATCGGCTTGCCGGTCATCTGGGCCAGGCGGATGTGGAACTCGGTCGCGAGGCGAATCGAGGCGCCGTCCGGCCCGTGCCGCGCGGCATGTTCCTGGGCCACGATATCCTTCAACTCGGCCACCTGATCTGGGGTCAGGTGGCCCGCCAGATGCTGCACCACCTGCCGCTCCAGCGCGACGCGGATGTCAAAGATGTCGCGCGCATCGGCGGGGGTGGGGGCAGCCACGGTGGCGATGCGGTTGCGGCGCAGATCGACCAGCCCCTCGGCCGCCAACTGGCCCAGGGCGTGGCGCGCGATGGTGCGGCTGACGCCGAAGCTCTCGCCCAGGGCGTCCTCGGGCAGGCGGTCGCCGGGCAGCAGCGCGCCCTCGATGATGGCGCGGCGGATGCCCTGGCAGATCGCGGTCATGCGGTCGCCCTCGGCGCTGTTGCGGCGCGCGGTCACGGCTGCGCCTGCTGCGCGGGCAGTTCGCGGCCTGCTGCGCAAATCACGGGCAATGCGCGGGTCGGGACGGTGCCCGACCGCATCAGCCTTTGCAGCGGCGGCGATTCGGCGGTTAACCCTGTGGCATGAAGTGTATGCACTTTGGTCATGCACCTTCGGTAAGGAATGCTCATGACCCCCGATCTTGCACAGATTCAGCCCGAACGAAAGCGCGCCGCGGTCGAGCTGTCGCGCGCGGGCGTCACCTTTGGCCAGGCGGGCGCGCGCGTCCAGGCGCTGCAACCCACCGACCTGCGCATCGACGAGGGCGAGTTCCTGGCCCTGGTCGGCCCATCGGGCTGCGGCAAGTCCACGATCCTCAAGCTGGTCAGCGGGCTGACCCGCCCGTCCGAGGGCGCGGTGATCGTCGGCGGACGCGAGGTCGCGGCCAAGGCGCTGCGCATCGGCATGGCCTTCCAGAACCCGACCCTGCTGCCATGGCTGACCATCGAAAAGAACGTGATGCTGCCGCTGAAGATCGTGCGCCCCTTTCGCCACGATTTCGCCCGCAAGAAACGCGGCGAATATCGCGACCGGGTGCATGCCGCGCTGGCCGATGTCGGGCTGCAGGGCTTTGCGAACCATTACCCCTGGCAGCTGTCGGGCGGCATGCTGCAACGCGCCAACCTGTGCCGCGCGCTGATCCACGACCCCAGCCTGCTGCTGCTGGATGAGCCCTTCGGCGCGCTGGACCAGTTCACCCGGGAGGAGCTGTGGGGCACCATGCAGGATCTGTGGATCAAGCGCCGCCCCACCGTGATCCTGGTCACCCATGACCTCAAGGAGGCCGGGTTCCTGGGCACCCGCATCTGCGTGATGAGCGCACGCCCCGGCCGCATCATCGACGACAGCCCCGTGACCTTTCCCCGCCCGCGCAGCATCGAGATGACCTTCCAACCCGAATTCACCGCACTGAACCAGCGGTTGCGTGAACGCATCATCAGCGCCCGGCAGGAGGTGACGGCATGACCTATGCGCTGCGCCGCCGCCTGTGGGCCGCCGCCCTGATCCTGGCGTTCTTCGTCACCTGGGAGGTGCTTTGCCTGGCCCTGGACGTGTCCGACCTGATCGTGCCGCGCCCCTCCCAGGTGATCGCCACGCTGTGGGTGCGTATGCCGGTCCTGTGGCCGCATATCCTGCAGACGCTGTGGACGACGATGATCGGCTTTGCCCTGGGGGTGATCGTGGGCGTGGTGATCGGCGCGCTGATCGGCACGTCGCGGGTCGCCTATGACACGGCCTATCCGCTGCTGATCGGGTTCTCGTCCATCCCCAAGGTCGCGGTGGTCCCGATCTTTGTGCTGTGGTTCGGGGCGGGGCCGGTGCCTGCGGTGCTGACTGCGCTGGCCATGTGCTTTTTCCCCATCGTGGTGAACATCGCCACCGGCCTGGCGACCACCGAGCCCGAGATGGAGGATGTGCTGAAATCGCTTGGCGCCAGCAAGATGGACCTGCTGCTGAATGTGGGCCTGCCGCGGACCATGCCGTTCTTTTTCGCCTCGCTGAAGATCGCCGCGACCTTCGCCTTTGTCGGCACCGTGCTGGCCGAGACGGTCGCCTCGAACAAGGGCATCGGCAATGTCATGATGAGCGCCTCGTCGAACTTCGACGTGCCGCTGGTCTTTGCCGGGCTGTTCATCCTGGCCTTTCTGGGGGTCGCCCTCTACGTCGTGTTCTCGGTCATCGAGGGCCGGGTCGTGGGCTGGGCGAACCGCCGCACCGATCTTTCCCCCTCCTGACCGAAAAGGTGTCCCCGATGCTGAAATTCCTGACCGCGACCGTGTCGCTTATCGCGCTGGCCGGCCCCGCGCTGGCCCAGACCGACATCCGCTTTACCCTGGGCTGGAAGACCCAAGGGTCCGACGCGCCCATCCTGCTGGCGCAGGAGCGCGGCTATTTCGAGGAAGAGGGGCTGCGCGTCACCATCGACCAGGGCGAAGGCTCTGCCGCGACCGTGACGCGGATCATGTCGGGCACCTATGATGCGGGGTTCGGCGACATCAACGCCATCATCCAGAACGCCGCCGAACGCCCCGAGGTGACGCCGGTGATGGTCTATCAGCTGTGGAACAACCCGCCCTTCACCATCGTCACCCGCAAGGCCGACGGCATCGCCACCCCTGCCGATCTGGCGGGCAAGACCCTGGGCGGGTCGCCCGGCACGCCGACCACGCGCCTGCTGCCGGTGTTTGCGCGCATGAACGGTCTGGACCCCGACACGATCACCGTCGAAAGCCTGGCCCCGAACCTGACCGAGCCGATGCTGATCCGCGGCGATATCGACGGATCGCTGGTCTTCAACATCACCGCCTGGTTCAACCTGATCAACAACCGCCAGGACCCCGAGGCCGATTACGACTGGATGAGCTTTGGCGATCACGGGCTGGACCTTTACGGCAACGGCGTGATGGTGTCGCAGGCGATGATCGCCGAGAATCCCGACGCGGTCACCGGGCTGGTGCGCGCCATCAACCGCGCCGCGGTCGAAATTGCGTCGGATGCCGATGCGGGGGCCGATGCCGTCATGGCCTATGACAGCCTGGCCAATCGCGACCTTGAGATGGCGCGAATGACCTATTCCTATGACAACCTGATCACCTCGGACGAGGCGTCGCGGATCGGACTGGGCGATGTCGATGATGACCGCCTGTCGCGCGCCATCGATATCGTGGCCGAGGGCTATCAGCTGGCCGTCACCCCCGACGCGGCCCAGGTCTTCAGCCGCGACTTCCTGCCGCCGCTGACCGATCGCCAGCTGCCGTGAGCCTGGCCGTCAGCCCGCATCCGCTGGCCACCCAGGCCGGCACCGACGTGCTGGCCCAAGGCGGTACCGCGGCCGAGGCTGCGGTCGCCATGGCCGCGACCCTGGCCGTGGTCATGCCGCATTTCAATGGCTTGGGCGGCGATGCGGTCTGGATGCTGGCCGACCGCGATGGCTGGACCACGTCGATCCTGGGCATCGGGCAGGCGCCGCAGGTGCTGCCCGATCTGCCTGACGCGCTGCCGATGCGGGGGCCGGGGTCGATGCTGACCACGGCCTGCGCGGTGGACGGCTGGGACCGGGCGCTGGCCCTGACGGCGGAGCGGTGGGGCGGCACCATGGCGGTGCCCGACCTGCTATCGCCCGCGCGCCGCCTCGCCCGCGAAGGGTTCCGCCCCGGCGACAGCCAGCGTTTCTGGCTGGAGTTCCGCGCCGCCGACTGGCCCGCCTGGCCCGGTTTCGCGGCGCTGTTCGGCGCGGGCCACGACCCGCTGCGCCAGCCGCAACTGGCCGAGATGCTGGACCTGCTGTCCCGCGACGGGCTGCGCAGCTTTCATGACGGCCCGGCCGCGCGGCGTCTGGCGCAGGGGCTGGCCGATGCCGGGGCGCCCCTGACCGCCGCCGATCTGGCCACCACCCGCGCGCGGCAGGCCGATGTGCTGGCCCAGCCCTATCGCGACCAGGTGCTGCTGGCGCCGCCGCCGCCGACGCAAGGCGCCTCGACCCTGGCGATCATGGGCATCCTGGACCGTCACACCATCCTCGACGACCCCGCCGCACGCACCCATCTGCTGGTCGAGGCGGTCAAGCAAGCCTTTCTGGACCGCCCCCGCATCGCCGACCCGGACCAGGGTAGCGCCGATCCGCGCGACCTGCTGGACCCGGCGCATCTGGACGCGCGCGCGCAGGCCATCGACCCCGACCGGGCGCTGGACTGGCCGCATCGCGCCCGGCCCGGCGATACGGTGTTTTTTGCCGCGACGGATGCGCAGGGGCGCTGTGCCTCGGTGCTCCAAAGCACCTTCTGGGACTGGGGCAGCGGCGTGGTGGTGGGCGATACCGGCATCATCTGGCACAATCGCGGCGCGGGTTTCGCGACGGGTCCAGGCCATGTGAATGCCATCGCGCCGGGCAAGCGGCCGTTCTATACGCTGAACCCCGGCATCGCGCTGCGGGACGGGGTGCCGCATCTGCTCTATGGCACGCAAGGCGCGGACGGGCAGCCGCAGACGCTGGCCGTGCTGCTGACCGAACTGATAGACCGGGGGCTGGAGCCTGCGCAGGCGCTGGCGCAGCCGCGGTTCCTGCTGGGGCGGACGTTTTCCGACAGCCGCGACAGTCTGAAGGTCGAGGGGTCGCTTGGCGCAGACGCCATCGCCAGTCTGCGCGCCCGCGGGCACGAGGTCGCGGAACTGCCCGCCCTGTCGCCGATCTTTGGCTGCGCGGGGGCGATCCGCATCGCGGACGGTGCCGTGACCGGCGACCATGATCCGCGCGGAAAGGGCGCGTCAGGTCAGCCCGCGGCGACCTGATCCGCGATCCAGGCGCGAAAGCGTGCGAAGGCCGGATCGCCCTGGCGCCGGTCGGGCCAGGCCAGCCAATAGGCGCCTTCGCCCGGAACGCCCGCGCGCAGGATGGGGTGCAGGCGCCCCTCGTCGATCTCTGGCTGGGCCAGATAGCTGGGCAGCAGCGCCACCCCCAGTCCCGCGATGGCCGCCTGGATCATCATCGAGAACTGGTCCATCACCATTCCCGATGCCGGACTGCCCGCCGCGCCCTGCGCTCTGAACCACGCGGCCCAGCCCGAGGGCCGCGTCTCCAGCTGCAGCATCGGCAGGCCGGCCATGTCCGAGGGCGTGGCGATCGGATGGCGCGCCAGGAAATCAGCCGAGGCGCAGGCCGTCAGCCGCTCGTCGAACAGCCGCAGGTGATGCGCGTCGGGCCAGTCTGGCTGGCCGAAAAAGATCACCGCATCAAAGGCCTCGCTGGCAAAGCTGAAGCGCTGGATCTTGGTCGACAGGTTGATCGATATGCCCGGATTGTCGGCCAGGAACTGCCCGATGCGCGGGGCCAGCCAGCGCGTCGCAAAGGTCGGCAGGACCGACAGCGACAGCACGCCCCCGCCCGGATTGGCGATCAGCCCCATGCTGGCGCGCTGGATCACGTCCAACCCCTGCGTGACCGAGGCGGCATAGACCTGCGCCTCGGGGGTGGGGGTCAGGCGCTTGCGGTCGCGGGTGAACAGCGGCTTGCCCAGCTGACGCTCCAGCGAGGCGACCAGGCGGCTGACGGTGCTTTGGGTCAGGTGCAGCTCGTCCGCGGCGGCGGTGACCGAGGCGTGCCGCATCACCGCCTCGAAGGCGATCAGTTGGGACAGGCTGGGCAGAAAACGGCGTTGGCGCATGGGGTCATTCATAGAATGCATGAACCCATGAGGAAATAGTGTTTTTCGTATGGGCTTTGCTGCGCTAGTCTGACGACAACAGTCACCCGATGCAGGAATGATGCCATGCTGGACAAGACCACCGTCGATCACAAAGGCACGGCCTTTGCCTGGGAAGACCCCTTTCTGCTGGACGATCAGCTGGACGAGGACGAGCGCATGATCCGCGAGACGGCGGCGTCCTTTGCCGCCGACAAGCTGGCCCCGCGGGTCACCGACGCCTATCTGAACGAGCAGACCGACCCCGAGATCTTCCGCGAGATGGGCGCCAGCGGTTTGCTGGGCGTGACCATCCCCGAGGAATATGGCGGGGTCGGCGCGGGATATGTCGCCTATGGCCTGATCGCGCGTGAGGTCGAGCGGACCGACAGCGGCTATCGGTCGATGATGTCGGTGCAAAGCAGCCTGGTGATGTTTCCGATCCATGCCTATGGGTCGGAAGAACAGCGGATGAAATACCTGCCCAAGCTGGCATCCGGCGAATGGATCGGCTGTTTCGGCCTGACCGAACCCGATGCGGGTTCTGACCCCGCAGGCATGAAGACCCGCGCGGTCAAGACCGAGGGTGGATACGTCCTGAACGGCGCCAAGATGTGGATCTCGAACAGCCCGATCGCGGATGTGTTCGTGGTCTGGGCCAAGTCCGACTCCCATGGCGGGAAGATCCGCGGGTTCATCCTGGAAAAGGGCATGAAGGGCCTCAGCGCGCCGAAGATCGGCGGCAAGCTGAGCTTGCGCGCATCGATCACCGGCGAGATCGTGATGGAGAACGTTGAGGTCGGGGAGGACGCGCTGCTGCCCAATGTCAGCGGCATGAGCGGACCGTTCGGCTGTCTGAACCGCGCGCGCTATGGCATCAGCTGGGGCGTGATGGGCGCTGCCGAAGATTGCTGGTTCCGCGCACATCGCTATGGCATGGACCGCAAGCAGTTCAACCGCCCCCTGGCCGCGACGCAGCTGTTCCAGAAAAAGCTGGCCGACATGCAGACCGAGATCGCCCTGGGCCTGCAGGCGTCCTTGCGCGTC
Organism: Paracoccus sp. SCN 68-21; assembly: GCF_001724535.1. Taxonomy (NCBI): domain Bacteria; kingdom Pseudomonadati; phylum Pseudomonadota; class Alphaproteobacteria; order Rhodobacterales; family Paracoccaceae; genus Paracoccus; species Paracoccus sp. SCN 68-21. The sequence continues at coordinate 9,804 of NZ_MEES01000067.1, forward strand.
GGTCGCCTGATGGATCAGGGCCGCTTCGCGCCCGAGATGATCTCGATCATCAAGCGCAACAATTGTGGCAAGGCGCTGGATATCGCGCGCATGTCACGCGACATGCATGGCGGCAACGGCATCCAGGCCGAATACCACGTCATGCGCCACGCCCAGAACCTGGAGACCGTGAACACCTATGAGGGCACGCATGACGTCCATGCCCTGATCCTGGGCCGCGCGCAGACGGGGCTGCAGGCCTTTGCCTGAAGGCCCGCTGACTGGCCTGCGCGTCGTCGAACTGGCGCGCATCCTGGCCGGTCCCTGGATCGGTCAGACCCTGGCCGATCTGGGGGCCGAGGTCATCAAGGTCGAATCCCCCGAAGGCGACGACACCCGGCGCTGGGGCCCGCCCTTCATCGACCGCCCCCGTGCCGATGGCACGGTGGAGACGGTCGCCGCCTATTTCCACGCCACCAATCGCGGCAAGACCAGCGTCACCTGCGATTTCAATGACGCGGGCGATCTGGACCGCCTGCGGGCGCTGATCGACGGCGCCGATGTGGTGATCGAGAATTTCAAGGCGGGCGGTCTGGCGCGGTTCGGGCTGGATTACGCGACGCTGTCGGCGCGCAATCCGGGGCTGGTCTATGCCTCGGTCACTGGCTTCGGGCAGACGGGGCCGCGGGCAAGCCAGCCGGGATATGATTTCATGATCCAGGGCATGGGCGGCATCATGGAGCTGACCGGCGACCCGTCAGGCGATCCGCAAAAGGTCGGCGTCGCCTGGATCGACATCTTCACCGGGCTTTACGGCGTCATCGGTATTCAAGCGGCGCTGGCGGAACGGGCGCGCTCGGGGCAGGGGCAGCAGGTCGATCTGGCGCTGTTCGATTGCGCTGTGGGGGTGCTGGCCAATCAGGCCGCGAACCACCTGCTGGGGGGCGTGGAACCCGCGCGTCTGGGCAATGCGCATCCGAACATCGTGCCTTATCAGGTGTTTCCGGCGCAAGACGGGCATCTGATCGTCGCCTGCGGCAATGACCGCCAGTTCCGGTCGCTGTGCCTGGCGCTGGACCTGCCCGCGCTGGCGGATGACCCTGCACTGGCCACGAATGCGCAGCGGGTGGCTGGGCGGGATGCCCTATGCGCGGTTCTGGCACAGGCGATGGCGGGGCATGACCGCGCCGACCTGATCGCGGCGCTGACGGCGGCGGGGGTGCCTGCGGGGCCGATCAATCGCGTGTCCGAGGCGCTGTCCGATCCGCAGGTTCAGGCGCGCGGCATGGTCGTTTCGCCCGAAGGGATTGCGGGCCTGCGCACCCCCATCACCCTGTCGCGCAGCACGACAGTAGCCCCGGGCGCGGCCCCGGCCTTGGGAGAGGGCGCGTTCAACTGGCGGCAGTAGCCAGCGGCTGCGCGACATGCAGCGGCAGGACCGCGCGCGCGGCCAGATCGCCAAAGGCACAGTCGAACACGATATCGCTGCCCATGCCAAAGACACGCGTGTCGGGGCGCAGTGCGTCCTTCAGCTTGTCCACCGGCGACAGGCTGGTCAGCCCCTGCGGCCCGGCCCCGATGATCAGCGGCGCGATCGAGACCTGAAGCCGGTCCAGCAGCCCGGCCTCCAGGAAACCGGTGATGGTGATGCCGCCCCCCTCGATCAGCAGCGACCCGAGGCCGATGCTACGCAGTCCCTCCAGCACCTGCGCGGGGTCCAGGCGACCGTCCGGGGCGGGCAGGCGCATGACCTCGATCCCCGGGGCGCGGGGGCGGTCGGTGCCGGTGACGATGATCCGCCGCGCGCCGTCAGCGGCCAAAACAGGCGCGTCGTCGGGCAGCCGCCCGCGCGGGTCGATGACGATGCGCGCCGGGTTGTGGCCGCTGCACAGGCGCACGGTCAGGCGGGGCTGATCGTGCAGGGCGGTCTTGACGCCGATCACCACGCCATCGACCAGCGCGCGCAGGCGGTGCAGATGGGCCAGCCCCTCGGGGCCGGACACGTCGCGCGCATCGCCCGTGGCGGTGGCCACGCGCCCGTCCAACGACTGGCCGATCTGGGCAATGGTGACCGGACCCAGATCGCGCCGCGCGACGGGACCGTAGAGGTCCAGCGCGGCGCGTTCGCCCGCCGTGAACCGCCCGCAGCAGGCGCAGGCCTGGCCGGTGCGGACCGACAGAAGCCGATCCCAGACCCGAGGGGTGACGTCGACGGCGTGCATGGGCGGTCCTCCTCTGGGTGTGTCAGGCCTTGCCGGGGGGCAGGGCCAGCAGGTCATGATGCCCGATCAGGCAGCGGCTGTCGCCGGCCATCGCGGCGCGGGTGCGGCCCCAATCGGTTGCGACGGCCAGGCCGGTTTCAGAGGCCGCCTGCGCGATCCCCTCGACCAGGGCGCGGTGCAGGGGGGCGCTGTCTGCGTCGATGCGCCAGGGGCTGTTGCCGTCATGCACGTCAAAGCCTGCATCGCGAAAGATCTGTGCCGCCTGCACCGCCGCATCGGGGCCAAGCGCGGGGCCAAGCCCCTTGTCGGTCCGCTGGTGGTCGTTGAACGCGCGCGTCACGTCCGCGTCGCGCGGCAGGGCGGGGTCCCAGGTCATGATCCCGTCATAGGACAGCGCGGCATAGAAGGGCAGGCCCGCCGTCGCCAGCCGCGCGGCCAGCGCCGCGATCCAGTCGGCGGGCATCAGGTCCAGCAGCGCGGATGCCGTCACCAAGGTGACGCCCTCCAGCGGCAATGCCTCCAGATCGCGCAGATCCAGCGTGTGGACGGTGGCGCGGCCCGGCGCCTCGGTCGCGGCACGTTCCAGCAGGGCGGGGTCGTTGTCGACCAGATGCCAGCGCGCGTGGTCGGGCAGAAGCGGCGCCAGCGTGCGCAGCGTCGATCCGGTGCCGCAGCCCAGATCCAGCACCACCGCATCAGGCCCCGCGACAATCGCCGCCTGCGCCAGCAGCGTCGCGTCGCGGGCGGCCATGTCGGCGGGTTCGCGCAGGGTCAGCCATTCCGCCGAAAAGCCCATGTTCAGATGTCCCCTTCGAACCAGGCGCGGGCCATGTGGCTTTCGTGCAGCAGCACGCGCAGCTTTTTGACGCGGCCCCCGTCCTTCAGGTCACCGGCGCGGACCTTGGCGGCCATCTGGTCGAAGATATGCTTGCACAGGAACTCGGTGGTGGTCATTTTTCCTGCGAATTCAGGGATCTCGTCCAGGTTCTTGTAGCGCAGGGGGGACAGCGTCTCGGCCAGGGCCTCGGTCGCCAGACCGATATCGACGACCAGGCTCTCGTGGTCCATCTCTTCGGCGAAAAAGGCGGTGTCGACGGTGAAGGTCGCGCCATGCATGCCCTGCGCCGGACCGAAGGTCGGCGAGGGGAAGGAATGGGCGATCATGATGTGGTCTCGGACTTCGACGGCGAACATGGTGTCTCCAGGGTCAATAGGCGATGCGGTGGCACAGGGTGGCGGGGTCCGCCAGGATGCCGGGATAGGCGTCGGGCAGATCGGCGAATGCCGTCTGCCCCGAGATCAGCGCGTCCAGCCGCGCGTCGCACAGCAGGTCCAGCGCCTTGGTCAGGCGGCGGCGATAGGTCCAGCGCGGGGTGCGGTCGGGCGGGATGCTGCCCACCTGCGTGCTGACGATGCGCAGGCGGCGGCTGTGGAACGCGCCGCCCAGGGGCAGCGCCACTTGCGCCGCGCCATGCCAGCTGGCCTCGGCGATGGTGGCCTGGGGCCCGGCCAGCGACAGGGCCAGGACCAACCCAGCCTGCGACGCGCTGGTGTGGATCACCACGTCCTGATCGCCGGGTGCGGCATCGGGCGTGGCAAAGGCGCAGCCCAGATCGCGGGCGATGGCGGCGCGGTCGGGCAGGGGGTCTATGACCGTCACCTCCGCCCCCGGCAGCCGCGCGGCCAAATAGGCGGTCAGAAGGCCGACCAGCCCGCCGCCCACGACGGCGATCCGATCGCCCGCACCCGCGCCGCTGTCCCAAAGGATGTTCAGCGCGGTTTCCATATTCGCGGCCATGATCGCACGTTCTGGGGGCAGCGCGTCGGGCAGGGGGATCAGCGCGTCCTGAGGCAGGCGGAATTCGGTCTGGTGTGGGAACAGCGCAAAGACAGGGCGTCCCACCAGCGCGCCATCGTCTGCCACGCCCACGGCGGCATAGCCGTATTTGACCGGAAACGGAAAATCACCCTCCTGAAAGGGGGCGCGCATCCGGTCCTGTTCGCTGTCGGGCACCTGGCCGGACAGGACCAACCGCTCGGTCCCGCGGCTGATGCCGGAAAACAGCGTGCGGACGTGGGTGCCATCGCCCATCCGGCCGGGGCGCAGCGCGGCCTGACCGGGGGCGGTGCACCAAAGCGCGTCGGCGGTCATGCCAGCAGATGCCCGGACTTGCGGGCCTTGGTGTCCAGATAGCGGGTGTTTTCGGGGCCGCGACCGACCTTAAGCTCGACCCGTTCGACGACCTCGATGCCCTCGCTGTCCAGACGGGCGATCTTGGCAGGGTTGTTGGTCATCAGACGCACGCGCCCGATCCCCATCTGGCGCAGCAGGGCGGCGCCGGTGCGGAAATCACGCTCGTCATCCTCGAACCCAAGGCGGTGGTTCGCCTCGACCGTGTCCAGCCCCTGATCCTGCAGGCTGTAGGCGCGCATCTTGTTGGCCAGGCCGATGCCGCGCCCCTCCTGGTTCAGATACAGCAGCACGCCGGTGCCATTGGCCTCCATCGCGCGCAGGGCGGCCTGCAGCTGCGGGCCGCAGTCGCATTTCAGGCTGCCCAGCACGTCGCCGGTGAAGCATGCCGAATGCAGGCGCACCAGCACGGGCTGGTCCCGGTCGGGGGTGCCGACCTCGACCGCGTAATGCTCGGGGCCGCCATCGGGTGCGCGGAACACGTGCAGGCGACCGTTGCGCGCGGCCAGCATCGGCACGCGGGCATCCGACACCGGGCGCGGGTCGCGCGGCAGCAGGACCTGGTCCAGAACCTCGTCCGCCGACAAGATGCCCAAGCCGTGGCGCAGCGCAGTGTCGATCACGTCGGGGCCGGTCACGACCAGCGCGGCGGGCAGCAGCTCTGCCGTCTTGACCAGGCGGATGGCGGCGCGGTGCAGGATCGTCGGCTGATGCTGGGGGGCCTGCGGCAGGGCGGCGTTCGCGGGCATGCGGCGCGACGGGTCGGCCAGGGCCTGGACCCAGTCCAGACGCGCGCCAGCGGGCACGGGAACCAGGGCGACCTCGCCCTCATGCGGGCGGTGGCGCAGGGCCTCGGCGCGGCGCGCGGTCAGGACAAGCTCTCCTCCGGCGCCCAAGGCGGCAAAGCGTTCGCGCGACAGGGTCTCGACCGGATAGATCAGCGCGGGGGCCGGGTCGCCGATCAGCACCACCGGAAGGCCCAGCCTGAGGTCCGACACCATCCGCGCCACGCGTTCGGACCGGCGCAGGGTCAGCGGATCATCGGCCCCCGGAACGGCAGGCAATGCGGTGGAAATCGGGGGAAATACGCGCATTTTTCAACTTTCGGCCCAGGAAACAGGGTGTCACGTCTGTCGCAACGCCTTGAAACACGTAGCAGTTCCGCGATGGTTGCAACCTTGTGGCACAACGTCGCGCAGCGGTATCACGCTGCCGTGCGCGCCACGGAACCGCCCCCGGCTTTCTGGACGCGGCCCGCCGCAGGCCCTAGGCTGACCGCACCAAACCGAGGGAATCCGATGCCTCTGCGCGCCTATCTGGGCCTGATCCGGTCGCTTGCCATCTATTACAATCCGCTGCGCCGCCGGCAGTTGCGTTCGTTCTATGGCGATCTGCTGCAACCGGGCGATCTGGCCTTCGACATCGGCGCGCATGTGGGCAGCCGGTCGCGGGCCATGCGGGCGGCGGGCGCGCGGGTCGTCGCCTGCGAGCCGCAGGAGCCCTTTGCCGGGTTCCTGCGTCGCAGCCTGCCGCGCGACATCGTGCTGGTGCAAAAGGCCATCGGCCCGTCCGAGGCGGTGGCGCAGATGGCGGTGTCATCGCTGCACCCCACGGTGTCGTCCCTCAGCACCAGCTTCGCGGCCGAGGCGGCCGATGCGCCGGGGTTCGGCCATGTCCGGTGGGATCGCAGCCAGCAGGTCCAGATGACCACGATGGATGCGCTGATCGCCGCCCACGGCCTGCCCGATTTCGTCAAGATCGACGTCGAGGGGTTCGAGCTGGACGTGCTGTCCGGCCTTGGCCAGCCGCTGCCGATGCTGTCGGTCGAATACCTGCCCGCGTTCCGCGACCGCACGCTGGCGGTGATCGACCGGCTGGAGGGTCTGGGCCGCTATCGGTTCAACCCCGTGACCGGAGAGGCGGGGGGGTTCCTGTGGGACGAGTGGCGCGATGCGGATGCGGTGCGCGCCTGGCTGGCCGCCCTGCCGCCCGAGGGCGGGTCGGGCGACCTTTACGCGCGGCTTGCCTAGGCGCGCAGCGTCGCGGCCAGGCGGTCGAACAGCGCGGGCGGGGCGGCGATGACGGTGCCCGTATCCTCGGGGCGTTCATCAGGGGTCCAGCCCTCGGTGCGGATGCCCGCCTCGCGCATCAGGACCAGGCCCGCGGCGATGTCCCAGGGCCGCAGGCGGCGTTCCCAGAACCCGTCCAGCCGCCCGGCGGCGACATAGGCCAGATCCAGCGCGGCGGCCCCCATGCGGCGCACCCCCGCCGTACCCGGCAGCACCCGCGCCAGATCGGCGGCGTGATCGTCGATATGCGGCATGGTGCCAAAGGGCAGCCCCGTCCCGAACAGCGCCGCATCAAAGCCCGCCGGCGCGGCAGGCACCAGCGCCGTGCCGTTCAGCCGCAGGCCGCCGCCCGTCACCGCGCTGAAGGTCTCATCCTTCAGCGGGTCGTGGACGACGCCCAGGACCAGCTGCCCGTCCTGTTCCAGCGCGATGGACACCGCCCAATGCGCGATGCCGCGCAGAAAGTTCGTCGTCCCGTCCAGCGGGTCCACGATCCAGCGGCGGCGACCCGCGCGGCCTTCGGTCTCCTCGCCCAGCCAGCCGTCTTCGGGGTTCGCGCCAAGCAGGCGGTCGCGCAGCAGCGCCTCGGCCCGGTGATCGGCCTGCGACACAAAGTCACCCTGCCGCTTGGCGTCGATCATCAGCGCGCCCCGGTCGTTCCAGTGGTCGCGCAGCAGCGCGCCCGCCGCCGTCGCGGCCTCCAGCGCAAGGGTCAGATCGTCGGTCGTGGTCATCGGCCAATCCTTTCGGCAGGGGCGGTCAGGCGGGGCGTGCAGGCTGCCCCGATGGGCGGCAGGCATGCCGGTTTCCCTTGGACACACGGGATTATCAGTTGCATGACGTGAAACAAGCGGCAATCTGCCCCCAGCCACGCCCGGTTCCAAGGCCGTCCCCCCCGGGGAGGCTGCCGGACCCTGCAGCGGAGAAGAACTGACCATGCGCTTCGTCAAGGCGACCATCGGTGCGATCGTGATCGTCGCGGCAGGCGTGCTGGGCCTGAACCTGGCGGACCGCCTGCTGGCCGCGCCCGATCCGCAGGTCGCGCGGGGCGGCGGCGGTGGCCAGCCCGTCGCGGTCGATACCGTCCCGGTCAGCCGCGCGCGTTTCACCGACAGCGTGCGCGCGGTGGGCACCGCCCGCGCCCGCAGCGCCGTCGACCTGATGCCCGAGGCCAGCGGCCGCATCACCCGCATCGCCTTTCGCCCGGGCGCCGAAGTTGAACAGGGAGACATCCTGCTGGAGCTGGACGACCGCGCCGAACAGGCCGACCTGGCCGCGGCCGAGGCGACCCTGGCCGAGGCCGACGCGGCCTTTGCCCGCCAGGAACAGCTGAACCGCAGCGGCAGCGCCTCTGACGCGGCGTTCCAGACGGCGCGCGCGGCCCAGCTGCGTGCCCGTGCCGAACGCGATCGCGCCCAGGTCGCGCTGGACGACCGCCAGCTGCGCGCGCCGTTTTCCGGTATCGTCGGCCTGACCGATCTGGTCGAGGGGCAGATGCTGGACAGCGGCACCCCCATCGCCACGCTGGACGACCTTGAGGTGATCGAGGTCGATTTCGCCGTTCCCGAAACGCTGCTGCCGCGCCTGGCGGTGGGGCAGGGGGTCCAGCTGCGATCCTCGGCCTGGCCCGACCGGGTGTTTCAGGCGCAGATCACGCTGGTCGACACGCGCGTCGATGCGGCCACACGCTCCATCGCGCTGCGCGCCCAGATGCCCAACCCGGACCGCGCGCTGGCCGGGGGGATGTTCCTGCAGGTCGAGCTGGTCCTGGACGAGCGTGACCGCCCCGCCGTCCCCGAAACCGCCCTGAGCGTCGAGGGCAATGTCCAGCGCGTCCTGGTCGTGCGGGACGACCGCGCCGAATGGGCCGAGATCCGCGTGGGCCAGGAGGCCGACGGCCTGGTCGAGGTTCTGGAGGGGGTCGAGCTGGGCACCCAGATCATCGTGTCGAACCTGCACCGCGTCCAGCCGGGCACGGCCGTCGCGGCCACTCCGCGCCCAGACCGCACCGCCACCGCCGCACCCCTTGGGGCGGACGGATGAGCGTCCCCGATTTCGCCCTGCGCCGCCCCGTCTTCGCGACCGTCATCAACCTGCTGATCGTGCTGATCGGGGCGGTGGCCATCACCCGCCTGCCGGTCCGCGAGCTGCCCTCGGTCGAGGCGGCCGAGGTCAGCGTGCGCGTCGATTACACCGGCGCCGCCCCCGACGTCGTCGACAACCAGCTGGCCACCGTGATCGAGGGTGCGCTGGCCGGCGTCAGCGGCGTCACCGCCATGCGCACCACCTCGGACCGGGGGCGGATGCGGACGGTGCTGACCTTTGACACGGGCCGCGACATCGACGCCGCCGCCAACGACGTGCGCGCGGCGGTCGACCGGGTGCTGAACAACCTGCCTGACGGCGCGGGCACGCCCCGCGTGGAAAAGAACGATGACGAGGGCGACCCCGTGGTGCGCCTGTCGCTGTCCAGCCCTAACATGACCCCGCTGGAGCTGTCCGATTACGCCAGCCGCTTTATCACCGACCGGCTGGCGCGGCTGCCCGGCGTGGCCAATGCGCAGATCTTTGGCGAACGCGCGCCGTCGATGCGCATCTGGCTGGATCAGGCGCGCATGGCCGCCTATGGCATCACCACCAGCGACATCATTGGCGCCCTGCAGGCCAACAATGTCGAACTGCCCGCAGGCCAGATCGAGACCGGCGCCCGCCAGCTGCAGGTGCTGGCGCAGACACGGTTCACCACCGCCGACGTGTTCGCCCAGGTGGTCCTGCGCGACGAAGGTGGGCGTCCGCTGCGCCTTGGCGACGTGGCCCGCATCGAGGAGGGGGCCGAGCAGACCACCACCATCTATCGCGCCAACGGCACTGTCGCCCTGGGTCTGGGCGTGCAGCCGCAGGCGCAGTCGAACACCGTCGCCATATCGTCCGCCGTCAAGGCAGAGCTGGACCGCATCGCCCCCACCCTGCCCGATGGCATGAGCCTGCGCGTGACCACCGACGAGGCCGTGTTCATCGAAAGCTCGATCGCGCAGGTCATCCGGGTCTTTGTCGAGGCGGTGGGGCTGGTCACGGCCGTCATCTTCCTGTTCCTGGGCTCGGCCCGGCTGTCGCTGGTGCCGATCGTCACCATCCCGGTATCCGCCTTGGGGGCGGCCCTGGGCATGCTGGCTTTGGGCTTCACCATCAACATCCTGACGCTGTTCGCGCTGATCCTGGCCATCGGCCTGGTGGTGGACGACGCCATCGTCGTGCTGGAGAACATCCAGCGCCACCGCGCCATGGGCAAGTCCCGGGCCGAGGCCGCGCGGCAGGGCGCGGGGCAGGTCAGCTTTGCGGTGATCGCGACGACGGCGGTGCTGATCTCGGTCTTTGTGCCGGTCAGCTTCATGGACGGCGAACTGGGCCAGCTGTTCGCGGAATTCGGCATCGTGCTGGCCATCGCGGTCGCCGTGTCGGGGGTGGTCGCGCTGACCCTGTCGCCGGTGCTGGCCGCCCGCGTGATGCCGCGCGAGGACCGGCCGAACCTGCTGACGCGCAGCATGAACCGGGTGATCGGATGGGCCGAACGCGGCTATGACCGCATCCTGGCGCATATGATCGCGCGGCCCGTGGCGATCCTGGCGGGAACGGCGTTCCTGGTGGCGGGGGCGGTGTCGGTCTATCAGGCGCTGCCACGTCAGCTGACCCCGGATGAGGATCGGGGCGGGTTCCGCATCATCCTGAACGCGCCGCAGGGCTCGAACCTGGAATACACCGACGCGGCCACCCGCCGGGTCGAGGCGATGATCGCGCCGCTGCGCGAACAGGGCGTGGTCGATACCGTCACCGCCATCGTGGGCCTGGGCGGCAATGCGCGCCGCTCGTTGCTGTTCGTGAACCTGGCGCCCTGGGACGATCGCGACCTGTCGGTCGATGACGTGATGGCCGAACTGCGCCCGCAGCTGACCGCGATGACCGATGTGGCGACGTCGATCCGGCCGTCGGGGGGCTTGGGCCTTGGCGGCGGCAGCGGCAGCATCAGCTGGTCCATCGGCGGCCCCGACCTGGAGCGCGCGGCCCTGTGGGCCGAGGAGGTCGCAGACCGGCTGTCGGACGCGCCCGGCCTGTCGGGTGTCGATGTCGATTTCGCCGCCAACCAGCCCGGCGCCTCGCTGGAGATCGACCGCACCCGCGCCCAGGACCTGGGCCTGGACAGCGAGACCGTGGCCCAGACCCTGCAGGTGCTGTTCGCCTCGCGCAATGTCGGCGAATATACCAGCGGCGGGCGGCAATATCCGGTGATCCTGCAGGCCGCCCCCGAGGATCGCGACAGCGTGCAGGACATGCTGTCCGTGCTGATCCGCAACACGCGGGGCGACCTGATCCCACTGTCCGCCTTTGCCGATGTCACGACGGGGGCGACGGTCCCGTCCATCGCGCGCAACGACCGCCTGATCTCGGTCAATTCCGAGGCCGACCTGGTCGAGGGCACCGATCTGGCCCGCGCCATGGCCCTGGTCGAGGCTGCGGCCCGCGAACTGCCCGCAGGCGCTCTGCTGGTCTGGCGCGGACAGGCTGCCGATTACCAGGAGAACCAGGGCGGCGTGGCCACCGTCTTTGCCATGGCGCTGGTCATCGTGTTCCTGGTGCTTGCCGCCCAGTTCGAGAGTTTCCGCACCCCCCTGACGATCATGCTGACCGTGCCCCTGGGGCTGGCCGGGGCGGTGGCGACGCTGCTGCTGACGGGGGCGTCGGTCAACATCTTTTCCCAGGTGGGGATGATCCTGCTGATCGGGATCATGGCCAAGAACGGCATCCTGATCGTGGAATTCGCCAATCAGCTGCGCGAGGAGGGCCGCGATCTGGTCACCGCCGCACGAGAAGGGGCCGTGACCCGCCTGCGCCCGGTGATGATGACCACCATCGCCACGATCCTGGGCGCCGTGCCGCTGGCCACCGCGACCGGGGCGGGCGCCGAAAGCCGCCGGGCCATCGGCGCGGTCATCGTGGGCGGGCTGTCGCTGGCCTTCGTGCTGACGCTGTTCCTGACGCCGGTGATCTATGTGCTGATCGAACGGATCGGGCGGCGCGATACGGCCCCCCCGCCTCAACCCGCGCCTCAGCCCGCCGAATAGGGCCGCGCGGCCAGCATCTCCAGGATCACCCCCAGGGACGCGCCCATATGCGCCCGCATCCGGTCGGCCGCGCCGTCTGCGTCGCGCGCGGTGATCGCGGCCAGGATCGCCCGGTGTTCGGCCCGCGACGTGGCGATGCGCGCCGCGTGTTTCTGGAACTGCGCATTCCGCCAGGGCAGGCTGCGCCGGTCCAGATCGGCCAGCAGATCGGCCAGAACCGCGTTCCCCGCCCCCTGCCGCAGCGCGCCGTGAAAGCGGATGTTGGCCTGCGCGTAATCCGCGCCGGGCAGATCGTCCCGGTCCAGAATGCCCGCCAGCAGCGCGTGATCGGTGGGCGTCATGCGCAGTGCCGACAGGCTGGCGCACAGCGCCTCCAGCTCGGCCAGGGCCTCGAACAGGTGGCGCAGGGCGTCGGTGGTCATATCGCGGACGACAAAGGCGCGGCGCGGCCCGCGTTCCACCAGACCCTCGCCCGCCAGCCTTTGCAAAGCCTCGCGGACCGGGGTGCGCGACAGCCCGAACTGCGCGGCCAGCGCGGTTTCGGCCAGCGGATCGCCGGGCCGCAGCGTGCCCGCCACGATCTGCGCCGACAATGCGGCATGAACCTGATCGGCCGAGCGGGTTGCGGACATAGGCCATTCCGTCAATTGTATTTCTGTCACCATGACATGTATACATATGCGACCGCCTTGACCATGTGATTCCGCAACCGGAGACCCAGCCCATGAGCGCATTCGATTTCCTCTCGGGCCGTCGCCCGGCGACCTATGCGGGCCGCGCGATGGTGGCGACCTCGCATCCGCTGGCCAGCGCCGCGGGCCTGTCGGTCCTGGCCGAGGGCGGCAATGCCGTCGACGCGGCCATCGCCGCCAGCGCGGTGCAGGCGGTGATCGATCCGCTGATGACGGGCATCGGCGGCGACTGCTTTGCGCTCTATGCCCCCGCCGGTGGCCCGGTGCGGGCGCTGAACGGGTCGGGGCGCGCGCCCGCCGCCGCGACGGTTGAGGCCCTGCAGGCCGCCGGTCTGACCGATGCGATTCCGCAGAACAGCGCCCATGCGGTGACCGTGCCGGGCGCGATTTCCGCTTGGTGCCGGCTGCATGCGGATCTGGGCTCTCTGCCGCTGACGCGGCTGTTCCGCGACGCGGTTGGTTATGCCCGCGACGGCTATCCGGTCACGCCCCGCGTGGCGCAGGACTGGGCGGAATCGCAGGCGACGGTGGCGGCGGACCCCCATGCGGCCGCGCATTTCCTGCCGGTCCCGCAGGCGGGGGCGCGCCATGCGCAACCCCTGCTGGCCGACCGGCTGGAGGAGATCGCGTCCCACGGTCCGGCGGCCTTTTATCAGGGCGACACCGCCGCGCGCATGGTCGCGCATCTGCGGTCCCTGGGCGGGCTGCATACGGAACAGGATTTCGCCGAGGCGACGGACGGCGCCGAATGGGTCGATCCGATCAGCGCGCGCTATCGCGGCTTCGACATCCACGAATGCCCGCCGAACGGGCAGGGGCTGGCGGCGCTGCTGATCCTGCGGATCATCGAGGGGTTCGACATGGCCGCGCTGTCCCTCGCCGACCGCCACCATATCCAGGCCGAGGCGACCAAGCTGGCCTATCACCACCGCGACGCCCTGCTGGGCGATCCGGGCCATTGCGCGGGCCTGACAGAGACGCTGCTGTCGGACGCGGCCATCACCGCCCTGCGCGCCCGCATCGACATGACCCGCGCCCAAGCCCCCGTCCTGTGGGACGAGCCTGAACACAAGGACACCATCTATCTGTGCGTGGTGGACGCGCAGGGGAACGCGGTGTCCTTCATCAATTCGATCTTTCACGGCTTCGGCTCGGGGCGGCTGGACCCGGCAACCGGCGTGCTGTTCCAAAGCCGGGGCGCGTCCTTCCGACTGATCCCCGGCCATCCGAACGCCATCGGTCCGCGCAAGCGTCCGATGCACACGATCATCCCCGGCATGGTCACGCAGGGCGGGCGCACCGTCATGCCCTTTGGCGTGATGGGCGGGCAGTATCAGGCCACCGGCCACGCGGCCTTCCTGTCGGCGGTGATCGACCGGGGCCTGTCCCTGCAGGCCGCCATGGACGAGCCGCGCAGCTTTGCGACCGAGGGCGTGCTGCAGGTCGAACCGACCCTGCCGCAGGACATCTGCGACGATCTGGCCGCGCGCGGCCATGTCATCAAACGCCTGACCGGCCCGATGGGCGGCGCGCAGGCGATCCGCATTTCCAAGGGCGTGCTGGAAGGCGGGTCCGACAGCCGCAAGGACGGCATGGCCATCGGCCTGTGAAAGGATAAGCCATGGGATTTCTGCGACGCATCGGGATCGACACCTATATGCTGATGCTGCTGGGCACGGTGCTGCTGGGGCTGATGCTGCCTGCGCGGGGCATCGCGGCGGACGGGATGGGGCAGGTGACCTATGGCGCGGTGGCGCTGCTGTTCTTTCTGTATGGCGCGAAACTGGACCCGGCCTCGGTCAAGGCGGGGCTGCTGAACTGGCGGCTGCAGGGGCTGACATTCGCGTCGACCTATCTGCTGATCCCGGCCGTGGGGCTGCTGTTCGCGGCCGTGTTCGGCGGGCTGCTGGGGCCGCAGGTGACCTTGGGGCTGGTGTTTCTGGCCGTGCTGCCCTCGACCATCCAAAGCTCGATCGCCTTCGTGTCGATGGCAGGGGGCAACGTGCCCGCGGCCATCTGCGCGGCGTCGCTGTCCAACCTGATCGGGGTCGTGCTGACGCCGGTGCTGGTCGCGCTGCTGATGCAGGCGGGCGACGGGGGCATCAGCCTGGACGCGGTGATACGCATCGGCACCCAGATCCTGCTGCCCTTCGTGCTGGGCCAGCTGCTGCGCCCCTGGGTCGGCAATTTCGTCCGGACCCGCAAGACGCTGACCCTGGTCGTGGACCGGGGCGCCATCCTGCTGATCGTCTATTCGGCCTTCAGCGCGGGCACCGTGTCCGGCCTGTGGGCGTCGATCCCGCCGGTGGCGCTGATCGCGCTGATCGCGGTGATGCTGGTCATGCTGGCGGTGGTCTTTGGCCTGATGGCCGGGATGGGCCGCCTGTTCCGCCTGCCGCCCGAGGATCGGTCGGTCCTGTTCTTCTGCGGCTCGACCAAGAGCCTGGCCTCGGGGTTGCCCATCGCGGCGGCGCTGTTCCCGCCCGAGACGGTCGGCGCCACCGTCCTGCCGGTGCTGGTCTATCACATGGCGCAGCTGCTGATCTGCGCAATGATCGCGCAGGCCCATGCCCGCAGGAACGCGACCGCCCTGGTCGCGTAAGGGGACTGACAAAGGGCAAGGGAACCGCCGTGCCCGCGCCACGTTGCCTTGGACCCAAGCACGCGGTCCAAGGAGCCCTCGAATGGCACAACGCCCCGCCGCCAGGTTGACCGTCAACGGCCAATCCCATGACATCAGCGGCGATCCGCGCCGCAGCCTGCTGGACGTCCTGCGTCTGGACCTGCGCCTGACCGGCACCAAGAAGGGCTGCGACCACGGCCAGTGCGGGGCCTGCACGGTCATCGTCAACGGCCGCCGCATCAATTCCTGCCTGACCCTGGCCGTCATGCATGACGGTGACGAGGTCACCACCATCGAGGGGCTGGGCCAGCCCGACGCCCTTTCCGCGCTGCAGGCGGCCTTTGTCGCGCATGACGGGTTTCAGTGCGGCTATTGCACGCCGGGCCAGATCTGTTCCGCCACCGCCATGATCGAGGAGATCCGCGCAGGCTGGCCTAGTGCCGTCACCGCCGATCCCGCCGACAAGCCCGCCATCGCCGATGCCGAGATCCGCGAACGGATGAGCGGCAACCTGTGCCGCTGCGGGGCCTATGACAACATCCTGGCCGCGATCCGCGATGCGATGGATGCGGAGGCCGCGCAATGAAGGCGTTCGATTACACCCGCGCCGATGACCTGTCGCAGGCCGTGGGCAGCCCCGCCATGATGATCGCGGGCGGCACGAACCTGCTTGACCTGATGAAGCTGGAGGTCGCCACCCCCGACGCGCTGCTGGACATCAACCGCATCGGGCTGGGCGACATCGCGCGCGAAGGGGCGGGGCTGCGCATCGGGGCGCTGGTCAGCAATTCCGACTGTGCCGCGCATCCGCGTATCCGGGCCGACTGGCCCCTGCTGTCGCGCGCCATTCTGGCCGGGGCCAGCCCGCAGCTGCGCAACAAGGCGACGATGGGCGGCAATCTGTGCCAGCGCACGCGATGCGGCTATTTCATGGACGGCCATTCGCCCTGCAACAAGCGCGAGCCGGGCACCGGCTGCGCGGCGCAGGGGGGCGTGAACCGCAACCATGCCATCCTGGGCGCGTCCGAGGCCTGCATCGCCACCTATCCCGGCGACATGGCGGTGGCCCTCTCGGCCCTGCGCGCCACGGTCGAGACCGAAGGCCCGGACGGCGCGCGAGAGATCGCGATGCGCGATTTCCACCGCCTGCCCAAGGACGATCCGTCCCGCGACAACGTGCTGAAGCCCGGAGAGGTCATCACCGCCATTCGCCTGCCCGCGCCCTTTGGAGGGCGGCAGCTGTATCGCAAGGTGCGCGACCGGTCGTCCTATGCTTTTGCGCTGGTCTCGGTCGCGGCGGCCATCCGCATGGATGCGGGCCGCATTGACGCGGCGCAGTTGGCCTTTGGCAGCATCGCGCACAAGCCCTGGACCGATGAGCGGGTGGAAAAACTGCTGGTCGGGGAACGGCCCTCGGCCGCGCTGTTCGACAAGGCGGCGGATCTGCTGCTGGAAGACGCACAGGGCCAGGGCGACAATGATTTCAAGATTCTGCTGACCCGCCGCACCCTTGCGGCCGCGCTGGCCGAAGCCACGGGGGAATGACCATGAGCGATACCTATGACACCCCCGACACCCGCGACATGCTGGACCGCACCCGCCAGGGCGTGATCGGCAAGGGGCTGGACCGGCCCGAAGGCCCGCTGAAGGTCGCGGGCACCGCCACCTATGCGGCCGAATATGCGCGGCCCGGCTGCGCCGAGGGCGTGCTGGTCGGCGCCGCGATCAGCAAGGGCCGCGTGACCGCGATCCATCGCGATGCGGTCCTGGCGATGCCTGGCGTGCTGGGCGTCTATTCGTCCGAACGCATGCTGCGTCGTGCGGCCCAGGGCACCGCCGGAGAGGCGCCGGAGCAGGACGTCTCGACCGTCGATTTCCCGATGCAGCCGGTGGCCCTGGTCGTGGCCGAGACGTTCGAGCAGGCGACCGAGGCCGCCAAGGCGCTGCGCATCGACTATGAGGACCAGTCAGGCGATGCGCGGTTCATGCCCTCCGACGACAATGCCGAACCCGCCGATGACCCGGTCGAGGCGGGCGATCTGGACCGCGCCCTGCGCGAGGCGGCGCATGTCGTCGATGCGTGGTTCACCACCCCCGGCCATGCCAGCGCCGCGATGGAGCCGCATGCCGCCATCGCCGAATGGGAGGGCCGCGACCTGACCCTGTGGGGCAGCCTGCAGATGCTGTCCTTCAACGTGGCCGAACTGGCGGACAGCCTGGGCATCGACCCCGAACATGTCCGTATCCTGTCGCCCTATGTCGGTGGGGGCTTCGGCTCCAAGCTGGGGATATCGCACGAGGCGGTCGCCGCCGCCCTGGCTGCGCAGGATCTGGGCCGCCCGGTGCGCGTCGTCATGAGCCGCCAACAGGTGTTCCAGTCGATCATGCGCCGCTCCGAAACCGAACAGCGCATCCGTCTGGGTTGTGGCCCTGATGGTCGTCTGACCGCCTTTGCCCATGAGGCGCTGGTGTCGAACCTGCCCGGAGAGGATTTCTCGGAACCGGTGACGCAGGCGTCCGAGTTCCTTTATGCCGGAGAGAACCGCCTGCTGGCGGTGCGCAAATCCGACATCACCCGCCTGACCGCCGGTTCCGTCCGCGCGCCCGGCGAGGCGGTGGGCATGCAGGCCCTTGAGGTCGCCATGGACGAGCTGGCCGAGGCTGCGGGCATCGATCCGGTCGAGTTGCGCAAGCGGAACCTGCCCGAGGAGGTCCCCGGAGAGGGCACGCCCTATTCCTCGCGCCGTCTGGTCGAGGCGCTGGATGCCGGTGCCGCGGCCTTTGGCTGGGACCACCGCAGCGCCACCCCTTGCGCGCGCCGCGAGGGGGAGTGGTGGATCGGCCATGGCGTCGCCTCCGCCGCCCGCGTGAACATCCTGGCCAAGGCCGAGGCCCGCGTGACCCTGACCGCCGACGGCCATGTGGTCGTGGAAACCGACCACACTGATATCGGCACCGGCAGCTATGCCGTGCTGGGCCAGATCGCGGCCGAGATGCTGGGCCAGCCGATCGACCGCACCACCGTGCAGCTGGGCGACAGTCGCCTGCCCTCCGGGGCAGGGTCGGGCGGCAGCTGGGGCGCATCGTCGACCGGGTCGGCGGTGTTCCGCGCCTGCGAGGCGATCCGGGCCACGCTGGCGCAGGCGGTCGGCTGTTCCGCCGATGATCTTCTGCTGCAGGACGGCAAGGCCTGGGCCGAGGGCGTGGACCCGCGCCCCGTGACCGACCTTCTGACCGAAGACCTGACCCGCACCGGCAAGATCGAGCCGGGCGATCTGATGGAAAAGGTCAACCAGTCCACCTATGGCGCGTTCTTTTGCGAGGTCGCCGTCAACGCCTTTACCGGAGAGACGCGCATCCGCCGCATGACCGGCGCCTTTGGCTTTGGCCGGGTGCTGAACGCCAAAACGGCGCGGTCGCAATGCTTGGGCGGCATGGTATGGGGCATCGGCAGCGCCCTGACCGAGGCGTTGGCGTTTGACAGCCGCGATGGCCATCTGGTGAACCACGATCTGGCCGAATACCACGTCCCGGTCCATGCCGACATTCCTCCGATGGAGGTGATCCTGCTGGAGGAGCGTGACCCCCATGCCTCTCCCATCCAGGCCAAGGGCGTGGGCGAACTGGGCATCTGCGGCGCGGCGGGGGCGGTGGCCAACGCGATCTACAACGCCTGCGGTGTCCGGCTGCGCGATTTCCCGATGACCCCCGACCGGCTGCTGGAGCATCTGCCGGACCCCTTCGCCCCTGCGGCGTGACCCACCCCGCCGGGGGCGGCACCGCCCCCGGCCCCAGACAGGAGCCTGCCCCATGTCCGACGACCTGACCACGACCCCCGATCCGATGACATATGACGGCCCGGTGGGGGGCTGGGGTTCGGCCAAGGGCATGGCCCAGGTCGCCCGCGCCGCCCGCCCCGGTCCCGGCGCGCTGGAGACGCTGCGGCGTCAGAACAAGCCGGGCGGGCTGATGTGCGTGTCCTGCGCCTGGGGCAAGCCGCTCAAACCCCATGTGGTCGAGTTCTGCGAGAACGGGGCCAAGGCCACGCTGTGGGACCTGACTTCGGAACGCTGCGGGCCGGATTTCTTCCTGGACCGCACGGTCACTGAGCTGTCGACTTGGTCGGAATACGATCTGGAGATGGCGGGCCGCCTGACCCATCCGCTGCGCTATGACGCGGCCAGCGACCGCTATCTGGAGACGACCTGGGACGAGGCCTTTGCCGCCATCGGCCAGGAATTGCAGGCGCTGGACCCCAAGGCGGTGACGTTCTACGCATCGGGCAAGGCGGGGCTGGAGGCGTCGTTCCTCTATGCGCTGTATGCGCGGGCCTATGGTCACGTGAACCTGCCCGACAGCTCGAACATGTGCCATGAGACGACCTCGGTCGGGCTCAAGGAGGTCGTAGGCTCTCCGGTCGGCACCTGCGTGCTGGAGGATTTCGAGCATTGCGACATGATCATCAGTGTCGGCCAGAACCCCGGCACCAACAGCCCGCGCATGCTGCACCCTCTGCAGGAGGCGGCCAAGCGCGGCTGCTGCATCGTGGCGATCAACCCGCTGCGCGAAAAAGGCCTGATCGAATTCGCCAGCCCCCAGAGCGTCTGGCAGATGACCGTCGGCGCCCCGACGGAGATCGCCGACCGCTATCTGCAGGTCCGCACCGGCGGCGACATCGCCGCCCTGACCGGCATCGCGAAACACGTGCTGGCGCTGGAGCGCGCGGAAGGCGGGGTGCTGGACTACGCCTTTCTGGAGGCGCATTGCCACGGGGTGCAGGACTGGATGGACTGGGTCGACGCGACGGACTGGGCCGACCTTGAGCGGGTCAGCGGCCTGACCCGCGACGCGATGGAGGGGATCGGCGCGATCTATGCCCGGTCCAAAGCGGTGATCGGCGTCTATGGCATGGGCCTGACGCAGCATGTCCACGGCTCGGACGCCATCGGCGCGCTGGTCAACCTGCTGCTGCTGCGCGGCAATATCGGCCGCAAGGGCGCCGGCTGCAGCCCGGTGCGCGGCCATTCCAACGTCCAGGGCCAGCGCACCGTGGGCATCACCGAAAAGCCCGAACTGGTCCCCAACGACCGCCTGCGCGACCTGTTCGGGATCGAGCCGCCGATGGAGGAGGGGTGGAACACCACCGCCTTTGTCGAGGCGCTGCTGGAGGGGCGGGCGCAGGGTTTCCTGGGCCTGGGCGGCAATCTGGCGCGCGCGGTGCCCGACACCGACCGCGTTGCCGCCGCCTGGCGCGCGATGCCGCTGACCGTGCATGTCGCCACGCGTTTGAACCGCACGCATCTGATGCCGGGGCGGTCGTCCTGGATCTTGCCCTGTCTGGTGCGCGCGGAGCAGGACATCCAGTCCGGCACCAACCAGCAGGTGACGGTCGAGGACAGCTTCAGCCACATCCACGGCTCGATCGGCAAGCGGACGCCCGCCAGCCCGCATCTGATGTCTGAGACCGCCATCGTGGCCCGGCTGGCGCAGGCGACGCTGTCCCCGAACCCCAAGATGCCCTGGGACAGCTGGGCGGGCGATTATGCCCGCATCCGGACGCTGATCGAGGCCGTCTATCCGGATGATTTCCGCGATTTCGAGGCGCGGATGACCGAACCCGGCGGGTTCTATCGCGACAACCCGGCGCGCAACCGCGACTGGCAAACCGAGAGCGGGCGGGCGCAGTTCACTTGCCCCGCCGATCTGGACGCGACGGGCCTGGGCGAACGGGCGGGCGTTTATCGCCTGATGACGCTGCGGTCGAACGATCAGTTCAACACCACCGTCTATGGCATGTCCGACCGCCTGCGAGGGATCGAGGGCGACCGGATGCTGGTCATGATGTCCCCCGAGGACATGGCCGCCGAGGGCCTGGACCCCGAACAGCGCATCGCGCTGGACGGTGCGGCGGATGACGGCGTCGCGCGCCGGGTCGAGGGGTTGCGCGTTGTCCCCTATGATCTGCCGCGGGGCTGTCTGGCGGGGTATTTCCCCGAGCTGAACCCGCTGTCGCCGCTGTCGCGGGGGGATCTGGCCTCGGACACGCCTGCGGCCAAGGGCATTCCGGTGCGTCTGGCCTGAAGGGGTGACACCCGGCGGCCACACCCGGACCGCCGCCTGTCCCGCAACCCGTTGACCGCCCAGCATTCCCGCCGGATGGTGCGCGCGAAACAGGGGGACAGGCAGATGACGGGTTACGCGAATGCGCGCCGGATCGAGGCGATGATCGAGGGGCTGGACCTGTGCAACGCCACGCCGGGGCAGGGGACCACGCGGCTGACCTACAGCCCCGAATACCGCGCCGCCGCCGATTTCACCATCGCGCGGATGCGCGAGGCGGGCCTGTCGGTGCATGAGGATGCCGTCGGCAACATCTTTGGTCGGATCGAAGGGCGGCAGCCCGATCTGGCCCCTATCCTGGTCGGCTCGCATCTGGATTCGGTGCCTCATGGCGGGCGCTTCGACGGCCCGGCGGGCGTGGTGGCGGCGATCGAGACGGCATTCCTGTTCCGCGAACTGGGCCTGCGCCCCGACCGCCCGATCGAGGTCGCAGCCCTGATCGAGGAGGAGGGCACCCGTTTCGGCGGCGGTCTGTTCGGCTCTCGCCTGCTGACCGGGCAGCTGGACCCTGCCACGCTGGACGAGCTGCGCGACGATAACGGCGTGTCGGCGGCGCAGGCGATGGCGGCCTATGGCCTCGACCCCGCGCAGGCGGGGCAGGCGGCGCGTGCCCCCGGATCGGTCCACGCCTTTCTGGAGCTGCATATCGAACAGGGCCCGGTCCTTGAGGCCGAGGGCCGCGACATCGCCATCGTCGACCGCATCGTGGGTCTGGCGCAGCTGCGCGTGACGGTGCGGGGGCGGGCGGGCCATGCGGGCACGACGCCCATGGATCAGCGCCGCGATGCGCTGACCGGGGCGGTGGCGATCCTGTCGCAGCTGCCCGATCTGGCGCGTCAGACGGGGCGCGATGCGGTGCTGACCGTGGGCCGGATCGAGGTCCTGCCGGGCGGCGCCAACGTGATCCCCGATCTGGTGACCTTCACCGTCGATCTGCGCGCCCCGGCCGAGGAGGACGTGCTGCGCCTGATCCAGATGGTCGAGGGCACGGTCGCCCATGCGCAGGGCAACGGCCTGACCTGCACGGTCGAACGTCAGCTTTATGCCGCGCCCACGCCGCTGTCGGGACAGATCGGCGCGGCCCTGTCGGCGCAGGCCGATGCCTTGGGCGTGTCGCATCGGGTGATGGTCAGCGGCGCGGGCCATGACGCGATGATCATGGCGGATTTCGCGCCCACGGGCCTGATCTTTGTGCCCAGCAAAGGCGGAGTGTCGCACGCCCCCGAGGAATGGACCGACTATGCCCAGATCGCGCGCGGAACGGACGTGATCTTTGCCACCATCCGACAGATGTCGGGCGCGACGCCGGGCTAGCGTTCCAGGATCAGCAGGTCGCCCTCAAAGCTGACGCGCGCAAAGCGGCGCAGATAGGACATGCCCAGCAGGCTGTCCTGCAATTCGCTGTCGATCACCACCGCGCGCACGTCGCGGTCGACCGCATCGCCGATGGCGAATTCCGCGATGGTCACCGGCGCGGTGGCCACGCGACCATTGGCCGTCACGGCCAGCCCGCTGAAGCGCAGCGCGTCCAGCTCCAGCCCGATGGCCTGCGCGTCGCGGCGCGACAGGGCGACGCTGGTCGCACCGGTATCGACGATGAAATCGACCGGCGTGCCGTTCAGCACGGCCTCCAGGTGGAAATGGCCGCCGCGGCCCACCGGGATCTCGATCCGGGCGCCGTTCTCCAGCACCTGCTGGCGCGGGGCATAGATCTGCTGCCACCAGTCATAGCCGAAGGCCAGCCCGGCGATGATCACCGCCCACAAAAGCAGCGCGCGGAGCGCCCGCCCACCGCGGCCCGACAATTCGAACAGCATCGCGCCGCCGATCACCACCAGCAGCAGCACGTAAAAGGCCAGTCGCGCGATCTGGTCCGGGCTCATCCGAACAGGCCCGATCCGCGCAGCCCGTCGATCACGAACTGCACCGACAGCGCCGCCAGCAGCATCCCCAGAAGCCGCGTGACCACCATCGTGCCGGTCCGTCCCAGGGCGCGGGCCAGGGGCGTGGCCAGCGCGAACAGCACCATGCAGATGGCCAGCACGGCCAGCATCATCACATGGACCATCACCACATGGGCCGCGCCCTGATTCTCTCCGACCAGCAGGATCATCGTGGCCAGCGCGCCCGGCCCGGCCAGAAGCGGCATGGCCAGCGGAAAGACCGACGGGTCGTGGGCAGGGTTCTCTCCCTCGGCCTGGCCCTCGCGGCGTTCGGTGCGGCGCTCGAACAGCATGTCCAGCGCGGTCAGGAACAAAAGCAGGCCCCCCGCGATGCGGAAGGCCGAGATCGAGATGCCGATGCCCGACAGGATCGCGTCGCCCGTCAGCCCGAACAGCGTCAGCAGGATCGCGGCGATCACCAGCGACCGCGCACCGATGCGGCGGCGCTGCGCGCCCGTCTGATCGGGGGTCAGCGCGATGAAGATGGGGGCAAGGCCGATCGGGTCGATGACCACGAACAGCGTGACGAAAGCGGTGATGTAGGTGGCCATGTCCATGCCCCCTTATCGCCCGCCCGTCGGGCGCTGCCAAGCCGTCCGTGAGGTGGCGGGGTGCTGCCGGGTAGGGGAATGGGGGTTTGCATTCCGGCGGTCAGGGCTTAAATATCTTGTGCGGGTGGGCCGTACCATCCCGCCAGGGAGTTTCTCATGCTGAACAACATCGGCCTTCCCGGCCTTCTTCTGATCGCGGTCGTCGTTCTGGTCCTGTTCGGACGGGGCAAGATCTCGTCGCTGATGGGCGAAGTGGGCAAGGGCATCACCGCCTTCAAGCGGGGCGTCAAGGACAGCTCGGACGACATCGAGACCGCCGCAGACGTCAACCGCGACCATCCCCGCCAGGTCCCCGGAGAGGCGGCGCGCGACGTCACGCCCCACACGGCGCCCGGCCAGCCCGTGTCCAGTCAGCCCGCGCCCGGTTCCACCGTGCCCGGCCCCCAGACCCGCGACCGCACGTAAGCCCGGAAAGGCAGGGTCCCCATGCTGGACATCGGCTGGACCGAACTGCTGCTGATCGGCATCGTGGCATTGATCGTGGTGGGTCCCAAGGACCTGCCGCATCTGTTCCACACGCTAGGCCGGATCACGGCACGCGCCCGCGGCATGGCCCGCGAATTCTCATCCGCGATGGAGGATGCGGCCAAGGATTCCGGTCTGGATGACGCCGCCAAGTCGCTGCGCGACGTGCGCAACATGACATCCAAGAAATCGCTTGGGCTGGACGCGCTGGACCGCGCCACCCAGAAGTTCGAGAAATGGGACCCCAAGCGGCCCGAACCCAAAGCGGCCGCGCCCGCCGCGACCCCCGATCCTGCGGCACCCGAACCTCAGGCGACCCCGGTCGTGGCCCCGGATGCGGTGGCGTCCGATGCCTCCGCCGACGGCCCGGCCCGGCGCCTGCATGCGGTGCGCCGCAGCGATATGAAAGACGACTGAGTTGGCCAGCACGCCCAAGCCCGACCCCATAGACGACAGCTCTGCCCCGCTGATCGAGCATCTGGCCGAGCTGCGCACGCGCATCATCTGGTCGCTGCTGGCCTTCATCGTGGCGATGGTGCTGTGCTATACGGTCTGGAACCCGATCTACAATTTCCTGACCCAGCCCATCTGTTCCGCATTGGAGGATCGGGGCCAGGAATGCGGCCTGATCCTGCTGAAGCTGCAGGAGGGGTTCTTTGTCGCGGTGCGGATCTCGTTCCTGGGCGGGTTCGTGCTGGCCTTTCCGGTGATCGCCTACCAGATGTGGCGTTTCGTGGCGCCGGGCCTTTATCGCAACGAAAAGGCGGCGTTCCTGCCGTTTCTGGTCGCCTCTCCGGTGATGTTCTTCATCGGGGCGTCCTTTGCCTTCTACGTCATCCTGCCGATGGCCTATGATTTTTTCCTGGGCTTTCAGCAGGGACCGCTGCAACTGCCCGACGACGTGGCCACGGCCCCGGTGGACAACCCGCTGGCGGCGATCGTCTTTCAGGGATCGGTCGACGAATACCTGAAGCTGACGACCAAGTTCATCCTGGCCTTTGGCATCAGCTTTCAGCTGCCGGTGCTGCTGACGCTGATGGGCCGGGCCGGGCTGGTCTCGGCCGCGGGGCTGGGATCGGTGCGGCGCTATGCGGTGCTGGCGATCCTGGTGCTGGCGGCGGTCGCGACCCCGCCCGACGTCATCTCTCAGGTGGTGCTGTTCGTGGTGATCTATGGCCTCTACGAGATCTCGATCCAGCTGGTCGCCCGCATTGAGCGGCGCCGCGAGGCCGAGCTGCGCGCCCAGGGTCTGTGGGTCGAGGATGACGACGACGAGGAACCGGCCCGATGACCGGTGCCGCAGCCCTCGACAGGATCGCCGATGCGCTGGACCGGCTGGCCCCTCCGCCACACCCTGCGCCGCGCTTTGACCAGGCGGATGCCTTTGTCTGGCAGCCCGATCCCGACCGTCTGGTGCCAGTGCCGCAGGTGGCTGGCGTGCCGCTGGACCAGCTGATCGGCATCGACCGCTCGCGCCGCACCCTGCTGGAGAACACGCTGCAATTCGCGCGCGGCCATGCGGCCAACAATGCGCTGCTGTGGGGCGCGCGGGGCATGGGCAAGTCGTCACTGGTCAAGGCCGTGCATGCCGAGGCCGTGGCCCAGGGCCTGCCGCTGACCCTGGTCGAGATCGCCCGCGACGATCTGGCCAGCGTGGGGCGGTTGCTGGCCATGCTGGGCGCGGTCCCCGACCGGCGTTTTCTGCTGTTCTCGGACGATCTGTCCTTCAGCCATGACGACACGCAGTACAAGTCGCTGAAGGCCGTGCTGGATGGCGGCATCAGCGGGCGGCCCGCCAATGTGATCCTGTATGCCACGTCGAACCGGCGCCACCTGATGCCGCGCGACATGATCGACAACGAGCGCGCCACCGCCATCCACCCCGGAGAGGCGGTCGAGGAAAAGGTGTCGCTGTCCGACCGCTTCGGGCTGTGGCTGGGCTTTCACCCCTGCGACCAGGACCAGTTCCTGGCGATGATCGACAGCTATTGCGCGGCCCATGGGCTGCGCATCGACCCCGACACGCTGCGCGCGGAGGCCATCGAATGGCAGGCGACGCGGGGCGCGCGCTCGGGCCGGGTGGCGTGGCAGTTCTTCACCGACCTTGCGGGTCGGCACGGCCTGGCGGTCTGAGGCGGTGTCGGGGGGCGCGAATGTCCTGACGGGGACGCGGATCAGGGAACGCCGTCTGGCGGTTTCCCGGCGACAGGCGGATGTGGCGCGGGCGGTGGGCATTTCGCCTGCCTATCTGAACCTGATCGAACACAACCGCCGTCCTGTCAGCCCGGAACTGATCGCCCGCCTGGCCGATGAGCTGGACGTGCCCGCCGATGAGCTGGCCGAGGGCCGCGAAGAGATCCGCATCGCCGCCCTGCGGGAGGCCGCGGCCCATCCCGTTGCTGCAGGCACCGTGGCAGAGCTGGATCAGATCACCGAATTCCTGGCCCGCTTTCCGGGCTGGGCCGCGCTGTTGATCGCGCATGCGCGGCGCGGCGGCGGGCTGGAACGTCAGCTGGTCGACCTGTCCGACCGCATGACCCAGGACCCCTATCTGCTGACCACCCTGCATGAGGTGCTGTCGGCGGTGACCTCGGTGCGCTCCACCGCGGCGATCCTGGTCGAGGACGGAGAGATTTCCCCCGACTGGCGGCGGCGCTTTCACGCGAACCTGCATCAGGACAGCCAGCGCCTGTCGCTGACCGCGCAGGCCTTGGTCGCCTATCTGGACAGCTTCGAGGCCGATGGCAACGCCTCGACCCCACAGGAGGAGGTCGAGGCCTGGATGGCCGCGCAGGGCGCCGAGGCGCCTGATCCGGGCGATCTGACCTCGGATGCGGCGCGGGCGATGGCGGCGGATGTGCTGCGCCACATGCAGGCCGATCGCGCCGCCCTGCCGGACCGTCACCTGACCGAGGCGCTGCCCGCTGCGGGCAGCCCGCCCGACCCCGTGCGCCTGTCAGCGCGGCTTGGGCTGCCGCTGGATCTGGTGATGCGTCGTCTGGCCGATCTGCGCCCCACCGGGTTCGAGGGCGCGGGCCTGCTGGTCTGTGACGGATCGGGGGCGCTGACCATGCGCCGCGCGGCACAGGGATTCGCGCTGCCGCGACCGGGCGACAGCTGTGCGCTGTGGCCGCTGTATCATGCGCTGGCGGTGCCGCAGGTGGCGCTGGCGCGTCTGGTGGTGACGCCGGACGGGCGGCTGTTCCGCACGCTGTCCTATGCGCAGCGCCGTCAGCCCCTGGGCGTGGGCGGGCCGCTCTTGACCGATGCGCTGATGCTGATCCTGCCGGCGGACGGGCCGGTGCCCGCCGATGCGCTGCCCATCGGGCCGGCCTGCCGGATCTGTCCGCGCACGGCCTGTCCCGCGCGGCGCGAGCCGTCGATCCTGGTGCCGCAGGGCGGACCCGCGGGCTAGGGCAGTGGGCTGAAACGGGGCTTTGACACGGCACCGTGATCTGGCCCATGATCCGCGCCACTGTCCGGCCCGCCTAGCCGGGCCGCAAGGGGGGGGCGGCGGATGCAACTGGATATCCTGATGATCGAGGACGAACCCAACATCGCCGAGGCGGTGCGCTTTATCCTGTCGCGCGAGGGATGGCAGGTCGATCTGCATGCCGACGGGGCGGGTGGGATCGAGGCGATCCAGGCCGCCCGCCCGCGCCTGGTGATCCTGGACATGATGCTGCCCAACCGCTCGGGCGCCGAGATCCTGGAGGATCTGCGCGGCGCGGGCGACCCGTCGCTGGCTGCGACCCCGGTGCTTATGCTGACCGCGCGCGGCCAGGTGCCCGATCTGGGCGCGCAGGCCGATGCCGTGCTGGCCAAACCGTTCGAGAATGACGATCTGCGCGCGATGGTGCGCCGGATGCTGGCCTGATGCCCGACCGCCCGCTGTTCCTGGAGCGCGCCTCGTTCCACCGTCGCCGGTTGGGGGACGCGGCGCGGGTGCTGCCTGTCGTGACCATGCTGCTGCTGCTGGTGCCGATCTGGTGGATGCCGGGCGTGCTGTCCTATGCGGGGGGGGCGGTCTGGCTGTTCGGGCTGTGGGCGGTGCTGATCGTCGCGGTCTGGGCGCTGCACCGCGCCCTGTTGCGGGCCGAGGCCGCGACGTTGCGCGCCGACACCCCGCCGGAGGACCCCGATGCCCTTTGAGGCGCTGCTGGCGACCTGTCTGGCCTATGTCGCGCTGATGTTCGGGGTGGCCTATGCCGCCGACCGGGCGGCGGCGCGGGGGCATGTGCGCTGGCTGGATCACCCGCTGGTCTATACGCTGTCGCTGTCGGTCTATTGCTCGGCCTGGACGTTTTACGGCGCGGTGGGCTACGCGTCGCGGTCGGGGCTGGAATTCGCCACGATTTATCTGGGGCCGACGCTGGTCTTTACCGCCGCCTGGTGGGGGCTGCGGCGGCTGGTGCGGGTGGCGCGGATGCACCATGTCACCTCGGTTGCGGACCTGATCTCGGCCCGGTTCGGCAAATCGAACCGGCTGGCGGCCATCGTGACGCTGATCGCGGTCATCGCCTCGACCCCCTATATCGCGCTGCAGCTGCAATCGGTGCGCCTGTCCTTCGAGGTCTTCGCGACCAACGCGCCGAACGGTCCCGACACGGGCGCGATGGGCGGCACGGCGCTGTGGGTCGCGGCGGGGCTGGCGCTGTTCACCATCCTGTTCGGCACCCGCAACCTGGCCGCGGACGAGCGCCACCACGGTGTCGTCACCGCCATCGCGCTGGAGGCGGTGGTCAAGCTGCTGGCCTTTGTCGCCCTGGGCGTCTTTGTGGTCTGGGGGCTGGCCGACGGGCCGGGCGACATGCTGGACCGCATCGCCCGCACCGCCGCCGACCCCACTGTGGCCGAGGGCTGGCTGCTTAGGCCTGACCGCTGGACGGCGCTGATCCTGGTATCGGCGGCCGCCATCCTGACCCTGCCGCGCATGTTCCAGGTGATGGTGGTCGAGGCCGCCGACGAGGAACGCCTGCATGTCGCGGGCTGGGCCTTCCCGGCCTATCTGTTCATCATGTCGCTGTTCGTGCTGCCCATCGCGGTGATGGGGCGCGAATTGCTGCCCGCAGGGTCGGACCCCGACCTTTACGTGCTGACCCTGCCTGCCGCGGCGGGTCAGGACATGCTGGCGCTGCTGGTGTTTCTGGGCGGGTTCTCGGCGGCGACGTCGATGGTGGTGATGTGCGCCATCGCGGTCGCCACGATGGTGTCGAACCATTGGCTGGTCCCCGCCTGGCTGGCCCTGCGCCGCATTCCCGCCCCCGATGAGACCGACGATCTGCGCGGCTTTGTCCTCAACGCGCGGCGCATGGCGATCCTGGCGGTGGTCGCCGCGGGCTGGGTCTATCACGAGGCCTCGGGCGGGGCGGCGGCGCTGGCGGCGATGGGCCTGGTGGCCTTCACCGGCATGGCGCAGGTGCTGCCCGCGATGCTGGGCGGGCTGCTGTGGCGGGGCGCGAACCGCAAGGGCGCCTATGCCGGGATCGGGTCGGGGCTGGTCCTGTGGATGGCGCTGATCTTTCTGCCCTCAGTGGGCGTGGGGGGCGATCTGCCGGTGCCTGCGGGGGTGGACCCCTGGACGGCGGCGGTGGCGCTGTCGCTGTCGCTGAACACGCTGGCCTTTGTCGGCATGTCGATCTTTGGCTTTCCCGATCCCGTTGAACGGTTGCAGGGCCTGTCCTTCGTCTCGGCGGTCGAACCCATCCGCCACAGCCGCATGCTGCGCGCCGATGACCGGGCCGAGCCGCTGCTGGCGATGGCGCGCCGGGTCTGGGGGCCGGACGCCGCCCTGCGCTATTTCCAGGCCGAGGCGCGGGCGCAGGGCAAGACCGGCTATCTGCCCGACCTGACCCCGCGTTTCCTGACCCGGCTGGAACGGCGGCTGGCGGGCTCCATCGGGTCGGCCACGGCGCATGCGATGATCGACCGCGTGGCGGGGGGCGTCGCGCTGACCGTGGCCGACCTTCTGCAGGTCGCGGATGAGGCGCAGCGCGCCAAGGAGGAGACGCAGCGCCTGGAGGCCGCCCAGGCCGAGTTGACCCGCACCGCCCGCCAGCTGCGCCAGGCCAATGACAAGCTGACCGCGCTGTCGGTGCAAAAGGACGCATTCCTGGGCCAGATCAGCCACGAATTGCGCACGCCCATGACTTCGGTCCGGGCGTTTTCCGAGATCCTCAAGGACCCGTCCCTGACGCCCGAGGAACGCGGCCGTTTCGCGGGCATCATCCATGACGAGGCCGGGCGCCTGACCCGCCTGCTGGACGACCTTCTGGACCTGTCGGTGCTGGAAAGCGGGCGCGCGCAGCTGACGGTGACAGTGGCGAACCTGCATGACCTGATCGGGCGGGCGCTGACGGCGGCCTCGGCCACGCGGCCCGAACGCGGGTTCCTGATCGACCGCGATCTGCCTGCGGAACATCTGGGCGTGATCACCGATGCCGACCGCCTGCTGCAGGTGCTGATCAATGTGATCAGCAATGCGCGCAAGTACTGCGATGCCGCCCATCCGGTGCTGATCATCCGCGTCCGCCGCCCCGAATCCGGCGGCGCGGTGATCGACATCGTCGACAATGGCAGCGGCATCGACAGCGGCCGCCAGTCACTGATCTTCGAGAAGTTTGCCCGGCTGAACGACCCTGCGCGGGCGGGCGGCGCGGGCCTGGGCCTGGCCATCTGCCGCGAGATCATGCTGACCCTGGGCGGAGAGATCAGCTATCTGCCCGGCCAGGGCGGGGCCGCGTTCCGCATCCAGTTGCCGGCGCGTCCGCCGTCGGGTTCTGTGCCGGATTAACGGTTTCTCAACCCAGACGGGTCATTTTGGACGGGCAGCGACAGCGTGATTCGGACGTGACATGACCCAGGCAGACCCCAACAACCAAGGACCGGGCGTTTTGCGCCGCATGCTGCAGGCGCGCGCGCAGGTCCGGTTGGGGCAGGGCCGCCCACGCCCGCGCGGGCCGCCGCTACCGCCATCGGGCGCGCCGCCGACCGGCTGTATCAGCTGCCGGTGCGCGCCCTGTCGGTGCGCCCCGGTGCGCTGACCTTGGCCGAATTGCCCGAGATGCTGCCCGAGCTGCCGCTGGTCGCGGTGCTGCAGGGGCCGGGCGACCTGCTGGGCGCCATCGCGCTGTGTCCGCAGGCGGTCGCGTCGCTGGTGGAATGGCAGGCCCTGGGCCGGGTGACCAATCGCAGCCTGGAACGCCGCCGCCCGACGCGCAGCGACGCGCTGCTTTGTGCCGATTTCATCAATGCGCTGCTGACCGAACTGCCGGTCGAGATGACGGGCGTCGAGGGGTTCGACGCCATCGGCGGATACCGCTTCCTGACCCATCTGGACGACCCGCGACCGCTGTCGCTGATGCTGGACGACAGGCCCTTCCGCAGCCTGTCCTTTGAGCTGGCCATGGGCGGTGCGGAGGCCCGTGAGGGGCGCGTTCTGCTGGCGCTGCCGCAACCGGCGGCCGGGTCGCAACCGCGTGCCGAACCCGCCCCGGCGCCTGTTCCGGCGCCGCCACCGCCTCCGGTCCTGCCGCGCCCCAGCCTGGCCGAGCCGATGCAGGACGCGCCGATCGCCGTCACCGGGGTGCTGTGCCGCAAGCGCGTGACGCTGGCCGAACTGCGCGGTTTCCTGGAGGGGCGGCTGCTGACCCTGCCGCGCACCAGCCTGACGAATGCCACGCTGGAGACGCAGGACGGCCAGGTCCTGGCCACCGGCAAGTTCGGAGAGGCCGAGGGCTGCCACGCGATCCGCCTGCGCGATCCGGCGCAGGCCGCGACCGACGACGCGTCCCCCGCGATGGGCATGCCGGTCATGGGGATGGGCATGGCCCTGGGTGCGGCGCTGGTGCCTGCCGACCTGTCGCAACCCGACCCGTTTCGCACTGCGCAGGACACGGATGCCGGCGGCGGCTTTGCCTTTGGCGGTGACCTGACGGCGCTGAACGGGTGAGCGGACGCTTTTTCCTTGAATTCCCGGCATTCTGGTCGCATGTAACGGCGGTCCCGAATCTTGCGGGATGTTAAGGACGGAGTGACCATGGCCAAGGAAGAAATGCTCGAATTCCCCGGCGTCGTGAAGGAACTCCTGCCCAATGCGACATTCCGGGTCGAGCTTGAAAACGGCCATGAGATCATCGCACATATGGCAGGAAAGATGCGCAAGAACCGCATCCGTGTTCTGGCTGGCGACAAGGTGCAGGTGGAAATGAACACCTATGACCTGACCAAGGGGCGGATCAATTACCGCTTCAAATAAGCCGTCCCCCGGGACGGCCGACACCACCGGAGGCCGCATCATGGCCCAGACACGCCCCAGGCTGATCCTGGGTTCGGCCAGCCCCCGGAGGCTGGAACTGCTGGCCCAGATCGGGATCGTGCCCGACGCCCTGCGCCCCGCTGATATCGACGAGACCCCCCGCAAGGCCGAACCGCCCCGCGATTACGTCCGCCGCATGGCCTCGGAAAAGGCCGCCGCGCTGGATCTGGCGCCGGATGAGGCGCTGCTGACGGCGGACACGACGGTCGCCGTCGGACGCCGCATCCTGGGCAAGCCCGCCGACCGGGCCGAGGCCGCGTCCTTCATGCGGCTGATGTCGGGCCGCCGCCATGTCGTGCTGACCGCCATCGCGCTGCGTCACGGGCCGCGCACCGCGCTGCGCCTGGTCGAGACGCGCGTGCGCATGCGCTCGATCGACGATGCCGCGCTGGAGCGGTTTCTGGATGCGGGCGACTGGCAGGGCAAGGCCGGCGGCTATGCCATTCAGGGGTCTGCTGCCGCCTTCATCCCCTGGTTGCAGGGGTCGTTCTCGGCCGTGGTCGGATTGCCGCTGTCCGAGACCGCGGCGATGCTGGCCGCGATCGGCATTCACCCTACCCCGAAAGGAAACGCCCCATGAAGGGTCGCCAAGTCGTTCTGGGGCATCTGTTCGGCCTCGAAGCCGCCGCCCTGATGCAGGATGGCCAGCTGGTCGATCTGCTGGTCGCCAGCGATCCGTTGACCGCGCTGCCGCCGGGCGCGATCTGCCGCGCGGCGACCGACCGTTTCATGAAGGGGCAGGGCGGCGTCTTTCTGCGCCTGCCCGAGGGCCAGACCGGCTATCTGCGCGACCGCAAGGGCGTCTCGGAGGGCAAGCCCTTGCTGGTCCAGATCGCGGGCGTGGCCGAGGACGGCAAGGCGCTGCCCCTGTCCACGCGCCTGCTGTTTCGCGGCCGCCACGCGCTGGTCACGCCGGGGGCGCCGGGGGTCAACGTCTCGCGCAGCATCCGCGACGAGGATCGCCGCGACGAACTGGCGTCCCTTGGCCGGGCCCTACTGGAGGATCGTCCCTATGGGCTGATCATGCGCAGCGCGGGGCTGGACGCCGAGGACGGCGACATCCGCGATGAGCTGGCCGAGCTGATCCAGCTGACCGACCGCGTCTGCGCCGAGACGACGGGCGCGCCCGAACTGCTGCTGGACGCGCCTACGCCCTGGGAGCAGGCCTGGATGGACTGGGCCGACCCCGCCCCCGACGCGGTCGAGGAGGGCGAGGACAGCTTCGATCGCTGCGGTGTGCTGGAGGCGGTCGATGCGCTGCTGTCGCCGCGGATTTCGCTGCCGGGCAGCGGGGATGCCTTCATCGAGGCGACGCGCGCCCTGGTGGCCGTGGATGTGAACACCGGCAACGACACCTCTCTGGCTGCGGGTCTCAAGGCGAACATCGCGTTGGCCCGCGAGCTGCCGCGCCAACTGGCGCTGCGGGGTCTGGGCGGTCAGATCGTGATCGATTTCGCCCCCATGCCCAAGCGGGATCGCGCCACGCTGGATCAGGTCCTGCAGGCCGCGTTTCGCGGCGCCGGGTCTGAGACCACGCTGGTCGGCTGGACCGCGATGGGCCTTTATGAGCTGACGCGCAAGCGCGACCGCGTGCCGCTGGCGCGACTGGCAGCAGCCAGCGGGGCGGCCTGATGGCCTGCCCGATCTGCTCCAAGGACAGCGACCCGCGCTATCGCCCGTTCTGCTCCAAGCGCTGCGCGGATGTCGATCTGGCGAAATGGCTGCGCGGCGCCTACGTGATCCCGGGCCCGCCGTTGGAGGATCTGCCGGACGACGACCCCGACCGTCCCTGAGGCGAGGCTTGGCCCCCTACTGATATCGACGCACGCCATCGCGACCGGCGAGCCCATGCAGTCCTCCGTAGTCAGCCCTGCCTGTGCGTTCCTTTCGCACAAGCGGCAGCATCGCGACGTCTCAGATCGTGCCTTTCATCTGCGCCCGTCAAAATGCGGAACTGACACAAAAATTCAAGATTTGGTCTGGACAGCATTGAAGACGCCTCGTAAAAGCGGCGCATCCACGGAGCATCGTATCCGTTCGGAGCCCGGATAGCTCAGTTGGTAGAGCAGCGGATTGAAAATCCGCGTGTCGGCGGTTCAAATCCGTCTCC
The DNA here is from genome assembly GCF_001724535.1 of Paracoccus sp. SCN 68-21. NCBI lineage: Bacteria > Pseudomonadati > Pseudomonadota > Alphaproteobacteria > Rhodobacterales > Paracoccaceae > Paracoccus > Paracoccus sp. SCN 68-21. Next base: position 44,263 of record NZ_MEES01000067.1, read on the forward strand.
GGGCACCACTTTTCATGAAGTAAAAACAATATATTAGTCTTATGCCTCTGCTCGATCACGTTGCGGAATAGCAATCGGGGGACACTTTGGGGACACCAAGGTAGTTGGCACGACGTTGCTAGTGCAGGCGGGCCGCTGATGATCGCTTTCTGAGTCTCCTGAAGTTCATTCGATCTGAATTCGGCTGCATGAATGTCCGACGACCGCTTGATTGCGGACGGCGGGGTGACGCTGATCACTTTGGAGAGGCGCGTCCGGAACCTCGGAGAGTCTCCTCGTTGAGATCAACATACGGCGTGCAACGCTAGTCGTTGATGGCGTGATGCCTTATCGGCGCGTTCGGCGAGCAGCATGATCATGATCTACTAGAACCCGTCACTTGCTCATCGCAACGAAAGCGATTCCTTTGAGCTGCTTATAGAGAAGAGCAATTAAAGCGTTTCTGCAAAAACCGGAATCATGGGATTCCCAAAGGGGTCTGCTTGTGATTCATCCTCCCAGAAAGGATGAATCATGTCAGCACCTTTA
>NZ_MEES01000068.1:0-40372 GCF_001724535.1 Paracoccus sp. SCN 68-21
AAAGCCCTTGGTGACATCTGCAGCATGTTCTCACCCGAAGAATGCTGGAACTACTTCAACGCTGCAGGCTATGTGTCAGGTTAAAAGCGAAATGCTCTAATGAGCAATCCTTGCGGGCTGAGGGTTGCCCGAATGGAGCGACAAGAACTGTACTTAGCCAAGAGCCATGGCAAGCCCCGCGTCGAAGATCGCTGCGCGCTCAGTGGAGCAATCTCTATCAATCGCAATGGCTTGCGGTGGTTTGACGCGCCGAAGCAATACGGCGCGGCCAAGAGCCTCTACCACCGTTGGTGGCGCTGGAGGGCGCGGCAAACGCCGGTGGTTCCAGTGACGCAACCACGGGGTCGTCGCCCGGCTCATGGTCGACGTGGCCGCCGAGAGTGCCGAGCGCAAGACGATCATGACCGACGCGACATATCTCAAGGCACACCGCAAGGCGTCGAGGCCCTGGGGTGAGAAACGTATGAATCCCAAGCCGGGTCTCTCGCGAAACGACGGTGACATACGACAAGGGGCGTAACATGATCATGTTCGGGCGGCTGAAAGACTGGAGACGTGTCGACACGAGGTTCGACAGGTGCCCCCTGACCAAGGCGGGCCTGAGCGTGGTGCTGATCAAGACCCGGCATCCCTCTCGGTTCACGTTGTCGAAGTGGCGTGGCCTCACGCCGGCGCGCAACCAGTCGGGCGACCGCGACATCTCTGGCGGGATCACCAAAGCAGGCGACGTCACCCTGCGGCGGGCGCTGTGCCGAGCGGCGCCGGTCATGATGCATGAGGAGGGTCAGAAAACAGTCCGGCGGACGGTTTTCCCAACGACTGGTGGCCGCTCGACATGGCTGAGACCATGGGCAGTGCAGATGGCGCGCCGCCGCGGCGCGGAAGGGGCCATGATCGCCCTTGCCCGGCGCATCAGCGTGATCCTGCACCCGATAGCGACTGACGGCACAACCTTCCGATCCGAGATCGAGGGTCCGCATGCACGCTGATCGGCCAGGGGCTCCACCGTTGCCTGCCTGACCGCAGGCCGTCGAGGTCCCCAGGGGTCGCGGTTCCGATGATGCCGTGGTCAGGACTGTCGCCGAGCCCCATCGAGCACGCCAATGGGGTGGGACATCGGACCTGCCTTGAGCATCATGATGGCGGCCTGCGCGGCCTGTCACGGGCCGAAGCATGCACCCAGGTGATCCCGGACGAAGGTGGCTGCGGCAGCCGTGAGACGATCAGACAAAAGCTGAAACCGCCACTCTGCGAACAACGGCGCGTGCGTGGAACTCTTGACCGAGATGCACCCGTTACCGAAGGCCTGACCGTAGGCGTCACGCCCCGATGAAATCGCGGACGAATTCGGTTGCGGGTTTGGCGCGGATGTCCTGGGGTTTGCCGATCTGCTCGATCCGGCCCATGGACATGACGACGACCAGATCGGCCAGTTCCATGGCCTCGTCCTGATCGTGGGTGACGAAGACCGAGGTCAGGCCGGTCTCGTCATGGATGTCGCGCAGGCCCTGGCGCAATCCCTTGCGGACCTTGGCGTCCAGGGCGCCGAAGGGCTCGTCCAAGAGCAGCATCCGCGGCTCGATGGCCAGGGCGCGGGCCAGGGCCACGCGCTGGCGCTGGCCGCCCGACAGTTGCGTGGGATAGCGGTCGGCGATCTGGGGCAGCTGGATCAGGTCCAGCAGCTTCAGGACGCGGCGGTCGATTTCGGCCTTGGGCGGGCGCGAGGCGCGGGGACGGGCGCGCAGGCCATAGGCGATGTTCTCGAACACGGTCATGTGGCGGAACAGGGCGTAGGACTGGAACACGAAACCCGCACGACGCGCCTGCACGGACAGGCCGGTGGCGTCCTGGCTGTTGAACAGCACACGCCCCGAGGTCGGAAACTCAAGGCCCCCCAGGATGCGTAGCAGCGTCGTCTTGCCCGAGCCGGAAGGCCCCAGCAGTGCCACCAGCGCGCCCGAGGGGATGGACAGGCTGACCGGATGCAGCGCGGTGGTGGTGCCGAAATCCTTGGCGATCTCATCGATCTGGATGTGCATGGGGGTCCCTCCCTAATGGCGGCGTGTGGCCGACAGCGCGTCGGCATGGCGCAGTTCCAGCGCGGTCTTGAGCAGCAGCGTCAGCAGCGCGAACCCGGTCAGCAGCGCGGCCATGGAAAAGGCCGCGACTGACAGGTATTCGTTGTAGAACATCTCGATGGTGATCGGCATGGTCGCGGTCTGGCCGCGGATCTTGCCGGACACGACGGCCACGGCACCGAATTCCCCCATCGCGCGGGCCGTGCACAAGAGCGTGCCGTAAAGCAGCGCCCACCGGATGTTGGGCAGGGTCACGGTGCGAAACACCCGCCAGCCGGTGGCGCCGAGCGTCAGGGCGGCCTCCTCCTCGGTGCGGCCCTGCTCGATCATCACGGGGATCAACTCGCGCGCGACGAACGGGAAGGTCACGAAGACGGTGGCCAGCACGATGCCGGGCACCGCAAAGACGATGGGATAGCCGCTGGCCACCAGCCAGCCGCCAAGCGCGGAATTGGCCCCGAACAGCAGCACGATGCACAGGCCGGCCACGACCGGGCTGATGCTGAAGGGCAGGTCGATCAGGGTGATCAGGAACGCCTTGCCGCGAAAGTCGAACTTGGTGATGAACCACGCGGCCGCGATGCCAACGACCGCGTTCAGCGGCACGGCGATGGCGGTGATCAGCAGGGTCAGGCGGATCGCGGCCTGTGCATCGCGGCTGGCAAGGCCTGCGACCGCGGCGGCCCAGCCCCGCGACAGCGCCTCGACAAAGACGATGACCAGCGGCGCGCCGACCAGCAGGGCCAGGCCACCGACCGCGATGGCGATCAGCGTCCACCGGGCGGCGGGCGATTCCTGGGTGGCGGACCGGAAGCGGGCGGGGGTGGCCGGTTTGTGAAGGGTGGCGTCAGACATGACCGATCCTCCGGCGTGACCAGATCTGGATGAGGTTGATCAGCAGCAGCATGGAAAAGCTGATGGCCAGCATCGCCAGGCCAATGGCCCCTGCGGCGCCGTAATTGTACTCCTCCAGCTGGATCACGATCAGCAGGGGCGCGATCTCGGTGCGCAGCGGGATGTTGCCGGCGATGAAGATCACCGATCCGTATTCGCCGACCGCACGCGCCAGCGACAGCGCGAAGCCGGTCAGGGCGGCGGGCATCAGCATCGGCGCGATCACATGGCGCAGGGTGTGCCAACGCGACGCGCCAAGGGTGGCGGATGCCTCCTCGACCTCGGTCTCGATCTCCTCGATGACGGGCTGGACGGTGCGGGTCACGAAGGGCAGGCCCACGAAGACCAGCGCCAGCCAGATACCCCATTGCGTATAGGCGATCTGCCAGCCGATCTGATTGGTCAGGCTGCCCAGAACCCCGTTCGGCGCGTAAAGCGCGGTCAGCGCGATGCCCGCCACGGCAGTGGGCAGCGCAAAGGGCAGGTCCACCGCCGCGTCGATGATGCGCCGCCCCGGAAAGCGGTACCTGACCAGCACCCAGGCCAGGATCACCCCGAACACCAGGTTGAAGCAGGCGGCCAGAAAGGACAGCCGGAAGGACAGCCACAGCGCCGCCCAGACCCGGTCGCGGTTGATCGTGGCCCAGATGTTGGCGGCGCCGAATTCCGCGCCCTGCCACAGCAGCGCGCCGATGGGCAGCGCCACCACCAGCGTCAGCATGAAGAAGGTGATCCCGGCCGAAAGGCCGAGACCGGGCATTGCCGTCCTTTGGATCAGGGGTGCGCGCATGGATCAGGGCGCGACATAGATCTGATCAAAGATCCCGCCATCGCCGAAATGCTCGGGCTGGACAGTGGCCCACCCGCCCAGATCGTCGATCGTCACCAGTTCAAGGTCCGGGAAACGGGCGACATCCTCGGGGTCGGCGGCGCTGTCGTCCCATGCGCGGTAGAAATGCTTGTAGGCCAAAGCCTGTCCCTCGGGGGAATACAGATAGTCCAGATAGGCCTCGGCCAGTGCGCGCTGTTCGTCGTTCTGGATGTTGCCGTCAACGATCGCCACCGGCGGTTCGGCCACCACCGAAAGCGAGGGAACCACGATGTCGAACTGATCCTCGCCCAGTTCGGCCAGCGCCAGATAGGCCTCGTTCTCCCAGGCCAGCAGCACGTCACCGATGCCGCGTTGAGCGAAGGTCGTGGTCGATCCGCGCGCCGCCGTGTCCAGCACCGGCACATTGGCATAGATCTGGCCCACGAACTCGGCCGGGTCGCGGCCGTCTTTCTCGGCCCAGGCCCAGGCCGCCAGATAGTTCCAGCGCGCCCCGCCCGACGTCTTGGGGTTGGGCGTGATCACTTCGACGTCGTCCTGGATCAGGTCGCCCCAGTCCTGGATGCTCTTGGGATTACCCTCGCGGACCAGAAACACGATGGTCGAGGTATAGGGGCTGGAATTGTGCGGCAGGCGCGATTGCCAGTCCTCGGGCAGCTTGCCCGTGTCGGTGGCGATGCGGTCGATGTCGCCCGCCAGTGCCAGCGTCACCACCTGAGCGTTCAACCCGTCGATTACCGCACGCCCCTGCGCGCCCGATCCGCCATGGCTGGTCTCGATGGTGGGGCGCGGGTTGCCAAGCGATTCCCAATGGGCGGCAAAGGCCTCGTTGAACTCGCGATACAGCTCGCGGGTGGGGTCATAGCTGACATTCAGCAGGCTCTCCGCATGGGCGGCAGGGGCCAGCATCAGCAGGGCAAGGGCGGTGGTGCGCAGAAACATGGGGGCCTCGTGACGGTTGATCAGGGAAAGGCGGGCGTCAGACGCCCATCGGGGCCAGCCTGCCGACCGGGAACCCGGTCAGCGTGCCGCGCCCGGTCGAGATGGTGACCCGGCCATCGGCATGTTGGGTGACGCGCGGGCCCTGGGCGCTGCTGTGGGGGCCCGTCTGGATGGTGGCGGTCTTGATGGTGGCGAACATGGCGGTCTCCTGTGGCTCAAGGGGGGCGTGGGGTCAGGCGGTGGTGCTGGCGGGCAGCGGCTGGATGCGGGCGTCCCAGATGCGGGCGTCGCGTCCGGCCAGCAGCTCGGCCGCGGCCAGCTGCGGATCGCGGCTGAGCGAGACCAGCGCCGCACCGTTCACGCGGTGCGGGCGGCCGGTGCGCCGGTCGATCAGCGTGATGGCGCAAAGCGGAGGGCGGGTCCGCGAAGAGATCGTGCCGGTCTGGTGCGGGCTCATCTGTCGTCCTTTCCTGTCGCCGATGCGGCGGTTCGATGGCTTAATATCGACAGGTAAAGTCGTGTTTAGCAATGGAAATAAATCGGCTGATTTAGTCGTCTAAAGAGAAGATTGTTCTCCGCGCAGCCGTCCGATCGGCCACTGGCCATGCACCCTGCCGCCGTGGCGCCGTGGCGCTGCGGCGTCATGCCTTGGAAAAACCCGCAATCCTGGATGTCAGATGCCGTGGGACGGGCCCGCGATCAGGCGCCGGTGACCTGCGCCGCGACCGCCTCGGACCCCAGCATGTCGGCCAGGCTCAGCGATTCGATCAGGATCAAGTAGGACCAGAACACCTCCGAGAACACGCGCCGCAACCGGCAGCTGGCCTCGTCGGTGCAATCCTCGCAGCGCTGATAGGCGCGCCGCGACAGGCAGGGCAGCGGCGCGATCGGCCCGTCGATCAGCCGCAGCAGCTCCGAGATCGAGACGTCCTCGGGGCGCTTGATCAGGGTATATCCCCCCGACCGCCCCCGGATCGACGCTACGATCCCCGCGTTGCGCACCTCCAGCAGGATCTGTTCCAGAAACCGCTTGGGCGTGCCGGAGCGCCGGGCGATCACCTCGATGGTCAGCGCCTCGGGGCGGTCGCGGCGCGCCTCGTCCCCAAGCACCAGCAGGGCCTTCAGCGCGTATTTCATCTTTTGTGTGATCATGGCGCGGCCCCCGGATGCGTTGCTGTCCGCCGGATATAGGCCAGTTCGCCACGCTGCAAAAGAAAAGACGACCGGACCACGGGGTTTTCACGCCGGCCCCGCCCGCCCGGCAGGACCCGATGGGCCAATCCGCTAAAATACGACAATGACACTAGACATTGTAAATTATTATCGCATGCTGTCCGGGAAAGGAATCGTCCCGATGACCCAGACCGCCCCCCTGGACCTGATCGACCGCAAGATCGTCGCGGCGTTGATGGCGGATGCCACCACCCCCATCGCCCAGATCGCCGACAAGGTCGGCCTGTCCCAGACCCCCTGCTGGAAGCGCATCCAGAAGCTGGAGGCCACCGGCGTGCTGACCCGCCGCGTGGCCCTGGCCGACCCCGCCAGGCTGGGCTTCGGGCTGACCGTCTTCGTCGGCATCGAGGCCCCGGACCATACCACCGAATGGCGCCAGGCATTTGCCCACGCGATGGACGCCCTGCCCGAGGTCATGGAGGCCTGGCGCATGGCCGGCGACATCGACTATCTGCTGCGCGTCGCTGTCCCGGACATGGCCGCCTATGACCGCTTCTACAAAGCCCTCACCGACGCCGTCCCCATCAAGAACGTCACCTCCCAGTTCGCAATGGAAACCCTCCGGCACACAACAGCATACCCAGTGAATACAAAAGACAGGTAGGGCCGCAAGGCGCGACGGCATCCCCAGACGGGGGCCGTCGCGCACATCTCAGAACAGCCAGGCGGCCGCGCCCAGCAGGGCCGCCGTGCCGCCTAGAAACGCCAGCCAGTGCAGCAGAACCTGTCGGGCGACGCCCGGCTGCGGGCGGGTCGGGGGCATGGGGAACCCGTCATCGGCGTCAGTCTGGTCGTGCGGGGGCCGTGCCCCCGATGGGGTTGCCAGATCGGTCATCTTATCGTCCTCGGATACGAAACACCGGGCGGACCCCTGAAAGCCAGGCGGTCCGGGTTCAGATCGTCATCGTCGGAGGGACTGGCGGCGCACGCGGCCTGCATCGCGGGCAGGGATGCGCGACGGGCGGATGATCAATCGCGCCGGGCCAGGGCGCGACATCCGTGGCTCCGGCGCGCGCATGGGTGACACGATGCTCCGGCAGGGTCGCATCGTCGCCCAGGGGCATGCCGGGCTTGGGGCGCTCGGCCAGCGCGCTGGAGGCGGGCAGGACGCTGTCGGAAAGGCGATCCTCGGGTCCGTGCCCCGGAATCATGGGCCGCGCCAGCGCCAGGGCCGCCACCAGCGTGACGATCATCACCAGCACCGTCGCCCAGGCCACCAGCGCGCGGCGACAGCCCGCCAGACCCCGGTCGGGGTCAGCAGGCATCACCGCATCGCCCGCGGTAGGCTGCAGCATCGGGATGGGGTCACAGGGGGCGTGCATGGCTGACGCGTCGTTCCGGCAGGCGCGGCCAGGCTGCCGCAGGCCCCAAGATAGGGCGGCGGCCCCCGTCCCGCCAGTGGCCATGACGCCCCGCGCACAAATGATGCGTCGGCGCGCCTAGTCCTGCGCGCGCAGCACCCGGGCGGGCCGCGCCGCGAGCGGCCGCCAGGCAAAGCCCAGACCCGCCAGCAATGTGGCCAACACGCCCCCCACCACGATCATGAGGGCCGAGACCAGGTCGAACCGGAACGGCACCTCCATCACCAGGACCGACACCGCCCAGCCCGCCAGGCCTCCGCCCAACAGCGCCACGCCCCCCGCCGCAGCCCCCAGCAACGCCGAGCGCAGGGCAAAGCTGGCCAGGATGCGCGCCCGCGAAGCGCCAAGCGTTTTCAGGACCGCCGCCTCATGCACACGGGCGCGTTCGCCCGCGGCAGCCGCGCCGATCAGCACCACGAACCCGGTCAGCAGCGTGGCCCCCGCCGCCCAGGCCGTGGCGGCGGCGATGCCCGACAGCGCCTCGGCGGCGCGGTCAATGACCTCGCGCACGGGGACGGCGGTCACGTTGGGATAGCGGCTGCCCAGATCGCGCAGGATCGGCGCCTCGGCCGCGGGGTCGGCATGGACGGTGGCGATATGGGTGTGCGGCGCGCCCTGCATCGCGCCGGGGTCCAGAGCCATCACAAAGCCGATGCCCGCGTCGCTGAAATCGACCTCGCGCAGGTTGGCGATGGTGGCGGTGATGTCGCGGCCCAGGATGTTGACCGTGATCGTGTCGCCGACCTGCAGCCCGATCTCGGTCGCGATCTCATCGGAAAAGCTGGCCAGGGGGGGGCCTGCGTAATCCTCGGGCCACCATTCGCCCTGGGTGATGCGGGTTCCGGGCGGCGGGGACGCGGCATAGGTGATGCCCCGGTCGCCGCGCAGCACCCAGTGGTCGGGCGCGACCTCGCGGGCGGGACGGTCCTTGAGGCCGGTGATGATTCCGCGCAGCATCGGCGCGGTCGCCACGTCACCCACCAGCGGATCGTCCCGCAGCCGGGTCAGGAACCCGTCCAGCTGATCGGGCTGGATGTCCAGAAAGAAATAGGTCGGCGCGCGGTCCGGCAGTTCGGTGCGGATCGCCTGGTTCAGGTTCGACGACACCTGCCCCACCGCCGCCAGGACGGTCAGCCCCAGCCCCAAGGACAGAATCACCGACAGCGCCTCGTCCCGCGGCCCGCCGATGGCCGACAGCGCCAGCCGCAGCGCAGGACGCCCGCGCATCAGCCGCGACCGCCCGCCCGCCCGCGCCGCGCGCCGGACCAGGCCCGCCGCCGCGACCAGCACGCCAAAGGCCAGGATCACGCCCCCCGCCACCCCAAGCGTCAGCGCCCACAGCCCCGAGAACCAGGCAGCCGACCCCACCAACAGCGCCGCCGCCAGCCCGATCACGGCCAGGAACCGCGCCTGCGGCCAGCCCGCACCGATGCCGCCCGCATCGCGGAACAGCGTCGCCGCCCGGATCTGGCGGGTCCGCGCCAGCGGCCACAGCGTAAAGATCGCCGCCGTCAGGATGCCGTACAGCGCCGCCTCGGCCAGCGGGCCGGGATAGGGCGCAAAGACCGCCGGCACCGGCAGCCGCGCCGACAGGATCGGCGCCAGCGCCAGCGGCACCAGCGCGCCCAGCACCAGCCCCAGGGCGACGCCCATCAGCGTCACCGCCCCCACCTGCAGCAGATAGACCTGAAAGATCGTGCGCCCCGACGCCCCAAGCGTCTTGAGCACCGCGATGACCTGCGTCTTGCGCGCCAGATGCGCGCGCACCGCAGCCGACACGCCGACCCCGCCCACGGCCAGCCCCGTCAGCCCGACCAGCACCAGAAAGGCGCCGATGCGGTCCACGAAATTGTCGATACCCGGCGCGCCCCGGCGGCTGTCGCGCCAGCGCGCCCCGCTGTCCGGAAAGGCCGCGCGCCACTCGTCGCGCAGCGCCTCGGGGTCCGCCCCCGGCGGCAGCATCAGCCGATAGCGGCTGTCGAACAGCGTGCCCGCGCCCAGGAGCTGGCTGTCCTCCAGCGCGGATCGCAGGACCAGCGTGCGCGGACCAAAACCGAATCCCGCCGCCCCCGCATCGGGTTCGACCTGCAGGCGCGCGGTCAGGACGAAATCCTGCACCCCCAGCCGGAACACGTCGCCCACCGCCAGCCCCAGACGGTCGGCCAGCAGCGGCGCCATCACCCCGCCGGGCAGGCCCTGCGGCGTCGGGCCAAGCGCCTCGGCCAGCGGCATCGGCGGGTCAAGAACCACCTGCCCCACCAGCGGCCAGGCCGCGTCCACGCCCTTGACCTGGGTCAGCGCGCGTTCGGCGGCACCGTCCTGGCCCACCACGGCCATCGACCGGAAATCGACGATCTCTGACACGGTTGCGGCGCGATCCCCCAGCCAGTCGCGTTCGGCCGGATCGGCAAAGCGATAGGTCAGGCTGACCTCGGCATCGCCGCCCAGCAGGGCCGCGCCCTGTTCGGTCAGCCCCGCCTGGATCGCCGCGCGCACAGACCCCACCGCCGCGATCGCCGCGACCCCAAGCGCCAGACACACCAGCAGCACCCAGAACCCCCGCAATCCGCCGCGCAGATCGCGCCGCGCGATGCGGGCCGCCAGTGCCAGGCTCATGCCGGGACCCTCGCATCGACGCGGCCGTCGTTCAAGCGGATCACCCGGTCGCAGCGCGCGGCCAGGACCGGATCATGCGTGACCAGAACCAGCGTCGCGCCATGATCGCGCGACAGGGCGAACAGCAGATCCATGATCGCCTGCCCGTTGGTGCCGTCCAGATTGCCGGTGGGCTCATCCGCCAGCAGGATCGCGGGACGCGGCGCCGCGGCGCGGGCCAGCGCCACGCGCTGCTGTTCGCCCCCCGACAGCTGGGCGGGGTAATGGTCCAGCCGTCCGCCCAGACCCACGCGGCCCAGTTCGGCCGCCGCGCGGTCAAAGGCATCGTCCACGCCCGCCAGCTCCAGCGGGGTCGCGACATTTTCAAGCGCCGTCATCGTCGGGATCAGGTGGAAGGACTGGAACACCACCCCCATATTGCCAAGACGAAAGCGTGCCAGCGCGTCCTCGTCCAGCGCGGTCAGATCCTGACCCAATGCACGGACCTGTCCGCCGGTGGCCCGTTCCAGCCCGCCCATCAGCATCAGGAGCGATGATTTGCCCGACCCCGAAGGACCGACCAACCCGACCGTCTCGCCCCGCGCCACGTCCAGCGTGATGCCGCGCAGGATATCGACCGGCCCCGCGTTGCCCTGCAGCGTCAGTTGCGCGTCGCGCAGGCGGATCACCGGGTCGGCCATGGGCTCGGTCCTCTCATCTTGGGCTTTGGCGGCACGATACGGGGGCCGCGCCGCGATTGGCAACCGCGCCCGGGCCGCCTTGGCGGCGCTGGCGGTCACGGTCATGGCATCGGGCGCAACCCCTGCTGACGCAGAGGCGCTGCGCCTGACCGCCCTGGGCGACAGTCTGACGCAGGGATACGGCCTGCCGCAGGAGGAGGGGTTCGTCCCTGTGCTGCAGGATTGGCTGCAGGGCCGCGGCCATGACGTGACGGTCATCAACGCGGGCGTGTCGGGCGATACGACGGCGGGGGGTGCGGCGCGCGTCGACTGGACGCTGGCTGACGCGCCCGATGCGATGATCGTGGCGCTTGGCGGCAACGACCTGCTGCGCGGGATCGACCCGGCCTCCAGCCGGGCCAACCTGGATGCCATCCTGTCCAAGGCGCAGGCGGCCGACGTGCCGGTCCTGCTGGCGGGCCTGCCCGCGCCGGGCAATTACGGCCCCGATTTCGCCCGCGACTTCGAGGGGATGTATGTCGATCTGGCCGCGCAATACGACGCGGTGCTGGTCCCCGATTTCCTGGGACCGATCGGGGAAAAGGCAACGCAGGGCCTGTCCTTGGCCGACCTGATGCAGGACGACAGCATCCACCCCAATGCCGAGGGCGTCCGCCAGATCGTCGACGCCATCGGTCCCGAGGTCGAGGCGTTGCTGGCCCGCGCGGATCAGTAACGCGCGGCCATTTCCGGCATGGACAGCGGGCGCAGGCGGTCGGCATTGCCTGCGGTCCCGAAGGCCTCGAACCGGTCGCGGCAGACCTGCGCCATCATCGCCATCGCGGGCTTCAGATAGGCGCGCGGGTCGAACTCGGCCGGGTGCTCGGCCAGCACGCGGCGGATCGCGGCGGTCATGGCCAGGCGGTTATCGGTGTCGATGTTGACCTTGCGCACGCCGTGGCGGATGCCGCGCTGGATCTCGTCGACGGGGACGCCCCAGGTCGGGCGGATGTCGCCGCCATGCGCGTTGATGATGGCCTGCAGATCCTCGGGGACCGAACTGGAGCCGTGCATCACCAGATGGGTGTTGGGCAGGCGGCGGTGGATCTCCTCGATCACATGCATCGCCAGGATGTCGCCGTCAGGCTTACGGGTGAATTTATACGCGCCGTGGCTGGTGCCCATCGCGATGGCCAGCGCGTCCACGCCGGTATCCTCGACGAACCGCACGGCCTCGTCGGGGTCGGTCAACAGCTGATCCTCGGACAGCTTGCCCTCGGCGCCGTGGCCGTCCTCGGCGTCGCCCATGCCGGTCTCCAGGCTGCCCAGCACGCCCAGTTCTCCCTCGACCGAGACGCCGCAGGCATGGGCCATTTCGGTGACGCGGCGGGTGATGTCGGCGTTATAGGCGTAGTCGGCGGGCGTCTTGCCGTCAGATTTCAGCGATCCGTCCATCATCACCGAGGTGAAGCCGTTCTGGATCGCGGTCGCGCAGGTCTCCAGCCCGTTGCCATGGTCCAGATGCATACAGATCGGGATGTCGGGATAGGCCCGCGCCAGCCCGCCGATCAGCCCGGCCAGCACCGCGTCATTGGCATAGGCCCGTGCGCCTCGGCTGGCCTGCAGGATCACCGGGCTGCGGGTGGCCTGCGCCGCCTGCATCACGGCCAGGCCCTGCTCCATGTTGTTGATGTTGAAGGCGGGCACGGCATAGCCATGCTCGGCTGCGTGATCCAGCAGTTGGCGCAGGGTGATCATGGGCATCGGGGTTATCCTCTGAGGGCGTCATGCAGCGCGTCGATCTCGTCCGAGGCGCCGAAATAAAGGGGGGTGAATTCGTGCAGGCCGCGCGGCACGCGGTCCAGGATGGGGCCGTGCCCGTCGGTGGCCTGCCCGCCCGCCTGTTCGATCAGAAAGGCGATGGGCACGCATTCATAGATCAGCCGCAACCGGCCATCGCCATATCCGGGGCGCGCATCGGCGGGGTACAGGAACGCGCCGCCTTTCAGCAGGATGCGGTGCAACTCGCCCACGGCGGCGGCCAGCCAGCGCATGTTGAAATCGCGCCCGCGCGGCCCGTCGCGCCCCACGCGCAGATCGCGGGCCCAGGCCTGCAGCCCGGGCGCCCAGTGGCGTTCGTTCGAAGCGTTATACGCGATGGTCGAGGCCTGCGGTTTCAGGCGCAGGTTCTTGCGGCTGACGCGGAACGCATCAGCCTCAGCATCCCAGGTGGCGACATGGACGCCCGCGCCGGTGGACCAACCGAAATCGACCGAATGGCCAAAGGACGCGTATCCCGCTGCCACCACCGCCCGGCCCGTCCGCGCGAACCCCTGCGGGTCGGCGGGCAGGATGCTGAACAGCATTCCCAGGGGCGCGCCGATGCCGATGCTGCCAGACCCGTCGATCGGATCGATCGCCACGTCAAACGCCCCATCGGGGTTCAGGCCGATGATATCATCGGCCTCCTCGGACAGCACCTGACGCACGCCCGCTGCGCGTAGGACGGAAATCATGTGGTCATGGGCCGCCATGTCCAGCGCCTTCTGGCTGTCGCCGCTGTCGTTGGTGCCGACGATGGCCTCGGGGTCGCCATGCAGGCGGCCCGCCGCCAGACGCGCGGCCAAGGGCGGCAATGCGCGGGCGATGGCCGCCACGATGGCAGGCGCGCCGTCACGCGCCAGCAGATCGTCCAGTAGCGGCCCGGTGGCCGGCCCGTCCGTCGGCAGCCGCAGCATCACCGCCCTGCGTACTTGGCGCCGACCGCGTCGATCGCATCGACATTGCCCGCCGACTTGCCGTTGCGGTCAAAGTTTTCGGTCTGCGCCAGCCAGGCATCGGCGATGGTTTTGGCGACCTCGGCCCCGATGACGCGGGCGCCCATGGTGATGATCTGCGCGTCGTTCGACAGCGCGGCGCGTTCGGCGGAATAGGTGTCATGCGTCAACGCGGCGCGGATGCCCGGCACCTTGTTGGCCGCGATGCAGACCCCGATGCCCGTGCCGCAGACCAGGATGGCGCGGTCATAGGTGCCGTCCATGACCTGGCTTGCAACGCGGTCCGACAGGTTGGCATAGAACGCGTCGGGGCCTTCGTCCGTGCGGCTGATTTCCGACACGTCGAAGCGGTCCTTGAGGTGGTCGGCCAGCACCTTGGCCAAACCTTCGCCCGCGCTGTCGCCTGCGATTGCCAGTTTCATGCGTTCTCTCCGATGGTTGCGGCGCAGCGCGCCAGGATGTCCAGATAGCCGTTCACGTCCCAGGCCGACCGCCCGATGAACAGCCCGTCGATATGCGGGCAGGCGATCAGTTCCGCGCAATTGCCCGGATTGACCGACCCGCCATAGAGGCAGGGCACAGGGCGGCCCAGCACGTCCTGCGCCACCGCGATGATCTCGGCCTGACGCGCATTGGCGTAATCCGAGGTCGCAGGAATGCCGTTCGCGCCGATGGCCCAGACCGGCTCGTAGGCCAGCAGGATCGTGGCGTCAGACCCAGCCACCGGCTCCAGCGCGGCGCGGACCTGGGTCTCCAGCACCTGCGTGGCGCGGCCTGCCTCGCGCTCGGCCAAGGTTTCGCCGATGCAGATCAGCGGGATCAGGCTGTGGCGGATGGCGGCGGCGGTCTTCAGGCCTACGGTCGCGTCGGTCTCGCCGAAATATTCGCGGCGTTCGCTGTGGCCCAGCTCGACCATGTCCAGCCCGCAATCGGTCAGCATCACAGGGCTGATTTCCCCGGTCCAGGCGCCCGCGTCGTCCCAGTGCATGTTCTGCGCGCCGACCTTGACGTCAGAGTCCGACAGGGCGTCGGCCACCTGGCGGCAGGCGGTGAAGGGCGGGATGACAAACCGCTGGATGCCTGCGTGCGCGGGCGTGCCGCGCAGGCCGTCCGCGAATGTCATCGCCTCGGCCAGGGTCTTGTTCATCTTCCAGCTGGTGCCGATCCAGAATTGGGTCATGCGGGGTCCTTTGCGATGGTCAGCGCGATGCCCGCCCGGTCGATCGCGGCGCGATCCTCGGGCGCGGGGGGCGCGTCGGTGATGATGGCGTCGAAATCCGACAGGTCGGCCAGCGCATGCAGCGCGCTGCGCCCAAAGCGGGCGTGGTTGACCAACAGCGCGCAACGTTCCGACGCCTGCATCATCGCGCGCTTGGTCCGCACCACGCCGTCATCCATGTGAAACGCCCGCAGACCCGCCACCGCCGGGGTCGAGATGAACGCCAGGTCCGCCCGCAGCCGCGACAGCGCATCCTCGGTCACCATGCCGAAAAAGCCGTTGAACTTGACGCTGTAGATGCCGCCAAGCGCGATCAGCGTCACCCGCGGCGCGTCGCGCAGCCGGTCGATGATGGCGGCATTGTTGGTGATGACCGTCAGCGGAGCGCGGTCGGTCAACCGCGCCCCCAGCAGCGCCGCCATCGAGCCGTCATTGACCATCACGGTCATCCCCGGCTCGACCAGCTCCAGCGCGGCCTGGGCCATGCGCGCCTTGGCGTCGCCGTCCTGCAATTCGCGGATGCGGAAATCGCTCTCGAACTGGGTGCCGGCCTCAATAGTAGCGCCGCCGCGCACCTTGCGCAGCAGGCCCGCCTGTTCCAGGTCGTCCAGATCGCGGTGGATGGTCATCCGGCTGACCGCAAAGCGCAGCGCCAGATCGTCCAGGTCCACGGCCCGTGCCGCGACCAGCAGATCCATGATCGCCTGCCTGCGTTCGTCGCGTTTCACGCCGCCCTCCCTGTTTCACACTCCATTCATAACACGCCAACCGCACATAACAACACCCTGAATGTTACTTTGTGATTTTTCGTTGTGATGACACCGCCGATAGGCTATGGAGGGCGCAACAGGAGGACCCCCATGCCCTTAGACACCCCCAAAGACCCCGCCATCGCCGCCAAGGCCGATCTGGACCCACAGAACTTCGCCCTGGCGAACTGCATCCGGGCGCTGACCATCGACGCCGTGAACGCCGCCAACAGCGGCCATCCCGGCGCGCCGATGGGCATGGCCGATGCCGCCACCGTGCTGTTCCGCAACCACCTTAAATTCGACGCCGCGAACCCCGATTGGCCCGACCGCGACCGCTTTGTGCTGTCGAACGGGCATGCGTCGATGCTGCTCTACAGCCTGCTGCACCTGACCGGGTATCAGGACATGACGCTGGAGCAGGTCAAGAATTTCCGCCAATGGGGCGCGATCACCGCGGGCCACCCGGAATACGGCCACGCCAAGGGGATCGAGACCACGACCGGCCCCTTGGGTCAGGGCTTGGCCACCGCCGTGGGCATGGCGCTGGCGGAACGCGCGCTGGCGGGCGAATTCGGCGACGACCTGGTCGATCACCGCACCTGGGTCATGCTGGGCGACGGCTGCCTGCAGGAGGGCATCGGCCAGGAGGCAATCAGTCTTGCGGGCCATCTGGGCTTGGGCAAGCTGATCGTGCTGTATGATGACAACAGCATCACCATCGACGGCCCGACCTCGGTCAGCTTCTCCGAGGACATCCCGGCGCGGTTCGCGGCCTGCGGCTGGCATGTCCAGACCTGCGACGGCCATGACGGCCACGCGCTGGATGCCGCGATGGAGGCCGCCAAGGCCGAGACGGGGAAACCGTCACTGATCGCGATGAAGACGATCATCGGGTTTGGCTCGCCCAACCGGGCGGGCAGCTATTCCGTGCATGGCTCGCCCTTGGGCGCCGATGAGGGCGCGCTGACCCGCGAGGCCCTGGGCTGGACGCATGACGCCTTCGTGATCCCCGACGACCTGGCCACTGAGTGGCGCCAGATCGGCGCACGCGGCACTGCTGACCGCGAGGCATGGGAGGCCCGTCTGGCCGCATCGCCCCAAGGTGCCGCCCTGACGCAGCGCCTGTCGGGCGATCTGCCCGAGGGCTATGACGCCGCCGTCACCGCCGCCCGCGACGCCCTGTTCGCCGCACCGAAGAAGGCCGCGACCCGCAAGGCCAGCCAGATGGCGCTGGAGGCCCTGGCCGGGGCCGTGCCTGCGATGATCGGCGGATCGGCCGACCTGACCGGATCGAACCTGACCCGCGTCAAGGCGGTCGACACGCAATACACCCGCGACGCGCCCGGCCGCTATATCGGCTATGGCGTGCGCGAATTCGGCATGGCCGCCGCGATGAACGGGCTGAACCTGCATGGCGGCGTGATCGCATATGGCGGGACATTCCTGGTGTTTTCCGACTATGCCCGCAACGCGATCCGCCTGTCGGCGCTGATGGGTGTCGGCACGATCTATGTCATGACCCATGACAGCATCGGCCTGGGCGAGGACGGCCCCACGCATCAACCGGTCGAACATCTGGCGTCGCTGCGTGCCATCCCCGGCCTGACCGTCCTGCGCCCCGCCGACACGGTCGAGACGCTGGAGGCCTGGGACATCGCGATCCGCAACCGCAACGTGCCGTCCCTGCTGGCCCTGTCCCGCCAGGACGTGCCGCAGTTGCGCCTTGATGCCGGGACCGAGAACCTGACCGCCAAGGGCGCCTATGTGATCCGCCAGTTCGGCGAGGGCCGCGACGTGACCCTGATCGCCACCGGCACCGAGGTCGCCATCGCCGTTCAGGCCGCCGAGGCGCTGGCCGCCGAGGGCATGGCCGTGGCCGTCGTGTCGATGCCCAGCTGGGAGCTGTTCGAGGCGCAATCCGCCGATTACCGCGCCCAGACCTTGGGTACCGCGCCCCGCATCGCCGTCGAGGCCGCCGGCAAGTTCGGCTGGTCCCGCTATGTCGCGACCGAGGACGATGTGATCGGCATGACCGGTTTCGGCGCCTCGGCCCCCATCGACCGCCTGTACCAGGAATTCGGCATCACCCCCGCGGCCATCATCGCCCGCGCCCGTCTGGTGACCGGCCACTGATCCAAAGGTCAAGGCCGCAAGCGGCCTCGACATGATGCACCCCACGCGCGCAAAGCGCGCGGGGCCCAGCGGCAGCGACCGGGTCGGGGTTTCCCCGACCCGCCCCCGTGCGGGTCACGCCGACATCAGGCCGCGCGCCGTGATCTCGTCGGTGATCAGGCCGGACAAGCGGCCGCTGTTCAGCACCGCCCGGATCGCCGCCAACTTGTCGGGACCGCCCGCGATGACGACGATGCGCTGGTCTTCGGCGCGGTCCAGCTCGACCGCCAGGGTCCGGGCGGTCAGGGTGGTTTCCAGCACATGTCCTCGGGCGTCGAAGAAATGGCCCATCATCTCTCCCATGCCGCCGGCCGCGTTGATTTCCGCGATTTCGCGCCGTTCGATCATCCCCGAGGCAACCAGCTGCGCCCCCGCATCCGCCGTGCCCATCCCCACCAGGGTCAGGGTCGCGCTGTTCGACAGATCGAAGATGTCGCGCACGCCGGGTTGGGACAGCAGCACCGCGCGGTCGGCCTCGGAATTGGCAAAAAACGGCACCGGCATCACATAGGCCTGCGCGCCGGTCTTTTCGGCCAGAGTGTGCATGACGTCATGCGGGTTCGCCGCGTAATTGCGCGTCAGGCCGCCCAGCACCGCCACGAAACGAATGTCGCGCGCCTCGAACCGGGGCAGCTGCCGGACTGCCGCCGCCAGGGTCCGACCGTGGCCCAGGCCGATGACCTGATGCTCCCCGCTTTCGATGGCGCGGCGCAGAAAGCCCGCACCGGCCAGGGCCAGGGCGCGCAGGGGCATCCCCTCCTCTCCCAGGTCGGGGGCCACCTCGCAATGCGCCAGGCCAAAGCGCGCGCAGAGCTGGTCCTCCAGCATGGCGCATTCGACGATCTCTCCGTCGATGGTGACCTTGACCACGCCCTCGGCCACCGCGCGGGCGATCAGGCGATGCGCCTTGACGCCGGTCACGCCCAGCCGCTTGGCCACCGCCGCCTGCGTCAGCCCGCCCGCGTAATGCAGCCAGGCGGCGCGGGTCGCCAGGCTCTGCTCGGGGTCGATCGGGCCGCGCCGCGTCATCACGATGCCGCCCGCATGACGGCCCGCAACGCGGCCACGGAAAGGGGCGCCGGGTTAGCCTTCATGGAGGAGGATGTCGCCGCCGCCTCGGCAGCCGCCTGCTGGGCAGCCGCGTCGATCCCCTGTGCGGCAAGGCCGGGAAGGCCCGCCGCCCGCGACCACTCGCCCAGCAGCGCCGCCGCCTGCGGCAGGGTGGCACCGCCCCGCCCGAAGGTCGCGCCGATCCAGGCGCCGACCTGATCCAACCGCGCCGCCAGGGCCGGATCGGTCACCGCCTGCCGGTTGGCCAGCAGCACATGCGGCAGCAGCGCACCGCAGATCGCGCCATGCGCGGCCCCGGTCAGCCCGCCCAAGGGGCCCGCCAGACCATGCACCGCGCCCAGGCCCGCATTGGCCAGAGCCAGACCGCCGCACAGGCTGACCCAGGCCATTTCGTCGCGGGCCTGCGGGTCCTCGGCCTCCATCAGGCGCATGATCGCCGTCAGGCCGCGCGGGATGGCATCGCGGCACAGCGCATCGGCCAGAGGGTTGGCGCGGGTGCAGACGTAGGGCTCGATCACCTGCGTGATGGCATCCAGCCCCGAGGCCAGCGTCACCCCCCGCGGACAGCCATCGGTCAGGCCTGGGTCCACGATGGCCAGCGCGGGCAGCATTCGCGCGTCGCGCAGGCTGACCTTGCGGCGTGCATCCGGCACGCCGATCACCGCATTGCGGGTGACCTCGGCCCCCGTGCCTGCGGTGGTGGGGATTGCCACGAAGGGCAGCGGCTGATGGTCCAGCGGCAGGCCCTGCCCCACCACCTCCAGATGGTCCAGAACGGGCCTGGTCATGGTCAGGCAGGCGGCCAGCGCCTTGCCCGCATCGATCACCGCACCACCGCCCAGGGCCACGACGACCTGGGCGCCCTTGGCATCCTCCAGCGCCGACAGGATCATCGGCAGGTCGGGCTCACGCGGCACCGGTAGGCGCGTGACCGTGCAGCCCTGCGCCTCCAGCGCGCGGGCCAGCCAGTCGGCGCGCACAGGTGTCGCCCCCTGCACCAGCAGCACCGCACGCCCCATCGCCGCGATGCGGCCCGCCGCCTCGGCCGACTGGCCGCGTCCGAAGAGGATCTGCGTGGCGGTGGCAAAGGCGAAGGGGCTGGTCATGGCGGCATCCCGGACTGCGATGCGCTAGATATTCAGCTTATCCGCGCCGGTGTCGATATGCGGCGCCCAGAATGCCACGCTTTCCGCGATCTGGGCGATCACCTGCCGGTCATCGGGCTCACGCTCCTTGAAGGACAGCTCCAGGCAGATCTCGTTGTCGACGGCCCCGCCCTGGGACAGCGCCTCCAGCAGGGGTTCAGGCTGGACCCGGCCCTTGGCGTTGAATTCGGCGGTGAAGGGGCGGTGGCCGCCCTTGTCCATCAGCGACTGCTTGATGTGGATGATCGGGCTGACGCGGGGCACCGCGCGCGCCCAGGCATAGGGGTCGTAATCGTCGGGGTCGGCACTGGTCACGTCGCCATGGTCGATATCGGCCATCATCCACATCGGCACCGCCATGTCGGCCGCCGTCAGCCGGTCCTGGAGCGCCATGGCGGCGGGGATCGTCTCTCCGAATTCGCGGCCCACGCTCATCGGCTCCCAGAAGATGTAGTCCAGACCGGCGGCCTTGGCATGGTCGGCCACCTCCGCCCAACAGTCGATGGCGATGCGGATCAGGTCCTCGCGGCGGGCGGGCGCGTCATAGTCACTCCAGGTAAAGATCGCGAATTGCGTGCCGACCGACCTCCCGCCCAGATCGGCGGTGATGTCCGCGAAGGTCTTGAACCAGTCGATATAGTATCGCCGCACATCCGCGTCGGGATGGCCGAAATGGTTCAGCCGCCCATACGGCCCGGTCATGCCGCTGGTCACCCGCACCCCGGTCCGGTCCAGCGCCGCGCGCATCTGCCGCGTCAGGCGGCGGATGACCGGCGCGGGCCAGGAGGGGTTGATGAACTCATGCGTCAGCTGCAGGTCACGGATGCAAAGGTCGCGCGCGACCGTGTCGATCAGGTCGTCCGGATCGGCGATGCGGTTGACCAGCGGGTTTGTGTTCAGCGACAGGGTCAGGGGCATGATGTCCTCTCAGGCGGCCTGCGCCAGATCCGATGCGGCGAACCAGTCGGTAAAACCCGCCTGCTGCGCCGGGGTCAGGTGCAGATAATGTTTCGTGCGGCGGGTCAGGATGTCCTCAGGCGTCTGCGCCCATTCGCGGGCCACAAGATAGCGCACCTCGGCCTCATAAAGCTGTCCGCCGAAATGCAGGCCCAACCCCTCCAGCGACCGGGCGCCCGCCACCACGTCGCGGGTCCGCGCGCCATACAGCCGCCCATAATGCTGGACCAGCGCGCGGGGCATCCAGGGGTGCAATTCGCGCAGCAGGTTGGCAAAGCTTTCGTAATCGGCATTGGCAATCTCGCCGCCCGGCAGGGGGGCGGTCTCGGTCCAGTCGGGGCCCATCTGCGGAAAGATCTCAGCCAGGCGGTGCATGCCGCGCTCGGCCAGCTCGCGGAAGGTAGTGATCTTGCCGCCAAAGATGTTCAGCATCGGCGCGCCGCCATTCCGGTCCAGATCGAACACATAGTCGCGCGTCACCGCCGACGGGTTGCCCTGCCCGTCATCGAACAGCGGACGCACACCCGAGAATGAATGGATCACGTCCTGGCGGCGCAGCTTTTCCTTGAAATAGCGGTTCACGGCGGCCAGCAGATAGTCGATCTCGGACTCGTCGGCGGTCACATCCTCGGCCCGGCCGTCATAGGCGATGTCGGTCGTGCCGATCAGCGCCATGTCGCCTTCGTAGGGGTTGATGAAGATCACCCGCTTGTCGTGGTTCTGGACCAGATAGGCATTGGGGCCGTCCCACCATTTCGGCACGATGATATGGCTGCCCTTGACCAGCCGCACGTTGCGGGCCGAATTCGACCCGGCCACGCGGGTGATGATGTCGCTGACCCAGGGCCCCGCGCAATTGACCAGGCAGCGGGCGCGGAACTGCCGCTCCTCCCCCGTGACGGTGTCGCGGGTGGTCACGGCCCAGACATCGCCCTCGCGCCGCGCCGACACGCAGGCGGTGCGGGTCAGGACGGTCGCGCCGCGGTCCGCCGCATCGACCGCGTTCAGCACCACCAGCCGCGCGTCATCGACCCAGCAGTCGCTGTATTCGAAACCCTTGTGATACTGGTCCAGCAGGGGCGCGCCGACCGGATCGCGGCGCAGATCCAGCGTGCGCGTCCCCGGCAGTTTCTTCCGCCCCCCCAGGTTGTCGTAAAGGAACAGCCCTAGCCGGACCAGCCAGGCGGGCCGGTCATCGGGGCTGTGCGGCAGCACAAAGCGCATCGGCCAGATGATGTGGGGGGCGGCGCGCAGCAGCACCTCACGTTCGATCAACGCCTCGCGGACCAGGCGGAATTCGTAATACTCCAGATAGCGCAGCCCGCCATGCACCAGCTTGCCCGAACGCGACGAGGTGCCCTGCGCCAGGTCGTCCTTTTCGCACAGCACGACCGACAGGCCCCGCCCCGCGGCATCGCGCGCGACTCCCTCGCCGTTGATGCCGCCACCGATCACGAACAGGTCGATCAGGTCAGGTGTCATGGGTCTCTCCTGGCAGGGGGGCGCGGGCGGTGGCCAGCGCGTTCCAGATGGGGGGCAGCGCCTTGCGCGCCGCGGCAAAGGCGGGAAACAGCCGCGCATAGGTGGCGGCCAGATGCGGGTCGGGGGCTTCGGGGCTGCGCAGCAGGGGCGTGACCCATTCGGCGATGCAGGCATTCATGTCGGGATAGGCGCCGATGGCCACGGCGGCCATCATCGCGGCGCCCGCGGCCCCGGCCTCGTCGCGGTCCGACACGCGGACGGGCGCGTCCAGCGCCGCGGACAGGATGGCGCGCAGCGCGGGCGACCGCGCCGCGCCCCCGGTCAGGCGCAGTTCGGACGGCAGCGGCCCCATCGCGGCGTAACAGTCGCGCATGGCCAGGCCCAACCCCTCGGCCACGGCACGGACCAGATCGGGATAGCGGTGCCCCGCCGACAGGCCGGTGAACCCCGCCCGCGCGCCCGCATCGACGAACGGCCCCCGTTCCCCGGCATCAGAGATGTAGGGGTGATAGAGGATCTGCCCCGGCGCTGCCTGCCCCAGCCAACCGTCCAGCCGCGCGACCAGATCGCGATGCGTCACCGGCTGGCCCATGTCGGACAGGATGCCCGCGGCCAGGCCCAGCACCCAGTCCAGGTTCAGCGTCGCCGCCATGTTGGTCTGGACCTGCGTGACCATGCCCGGCACGGGCAGACAGATGACATAGCCCGTGCCCTGATCGTTCAGATGCACCCGGTCAGCGGTCACCGCGCGCAGATGCACCCCGGTCGACCCAACCGTCGAACAGGCCACGTCGCCCGCCCCGCCCAGCACGCCCGCGCCCAGCGCGGTCATCACCATATCGACATAACCCAAGGATACCGGCGTTCCCGCCAGCAGCCCCGTCGCGGCGGCGGCATCAATGGTCAGCGAATGGGTCACCTGCGTGCCGTCGATGATCGGCGGCAGCAGGCCGCGCCGATGCATCAGGCCCAGCGCCTCGATCACCGCGTCGTCATAGGCGCGGGTGCGGAAATTGCCAAAGGTAAAGCTGGCCTCGGACGGGTCGGTCGCGCGGATGCCGGTCAGGTTCAGATACAGCCAGTCCTTGCAATGCAACGCGACCCGGGCGCGGTCCAGCAGGTCGGGGTAATGGGCGTCCATATGCGCCATCTGCGCGCCCTGCTGACAGGTGTTCAGGCCGGTGCCCGTCGCCTCGAACCGGGCGCGGTCCTGGCCCAGCCGCGTGACCGTGGGCGCGGCGCGCGCGTCCAGCCACAGCCAGGCATCGCCCACCGGCCCGTCATCGCCCACCAGCCAGGTGCCGTCGCCCTGCCCCGTCACCGACAGCGCCGCGGTCCGCGCCGCAAGGTCGGGGATGTGGTCTGCCAGCGCCCGCAGCGCCGCCGCGCAATCATCCCAGGTCCGCGCCATGTCCTGCGTCGCCGCCCCCCGCGCGCCCGTGGCATAGCGGTTGGCAACCGAGGCCGCGCCCAGCTGCCGGCCCGACAGATCGAACCCCACGGCCTTGATGACCGAGGTCCCCGCGTCGATCCCGATCAGCACGTCGCGCTGCATGGTGGTCATGGTGCCTCCGTCCCTTGGTCTGTCGGTTTATATCACGATCATCGCACAGGGAACGTATTTTTTTACGGACACAGCAATTTATTTCATCTAAGCTGATTGCAACGACCTGTGATGGATGCGCGGATTCGCCGCAATCACAGGCATCAGCGACGCGAATCGACCGGAGGGGAGGCCGGGACGCATGACCGCAATCGCCCATCATGGACCATCCGTCCGACCCTTGCGCCCGGCCCGCGTGGCGGCGCCCGCGCCGGGGTGTGCCCTTTCGAAACGGGCAGGTGACCGCCGCCTTGCCGGAACCGGCACCCCCGGCGATCATCACGCAGAGATCACATGGCCGGCGCCGGTGGCGCCCGCCCTTCAGCCAGAGGCCGCCCGATGACCGACAGCACCCCCGCCCCCCGGGCCCCCGCCGCCAGCCGCCGCGGCCTGATCCTGTCCGTGGCGATCGGCCTGGGCGTCCTGACCGCGATCGCGCTGGACACAACCGTGGTGCAGGTCGGCTCCGAGGCCGATGCGCGGCAGCAGGCATTCTCGCCCGACGCCTATGGCACGCAGGAATTCCCCCGCATCCGTGACGCGGTGATCGCCCGCGCGGTGCCCGCGACAGACCTGGCCGCCGCCATCGCCGCCGATCAGGACGCGGCCATCGCCGAATACGGCACGCCCGCATCGACCGGCGCGATCATGATGGTCACCGTGACCGGCACCGCAGGCGAGCCGCGCGCCGGGGTCTATCCCCTGACGGTCGACGGCCTGCCCGAGGATCTGCGCATCCGCGTACAGACAGGCCCAGCGATCAACGGCACCGACCTGCGCGACGCGCCCGGCGACATCTCCTTTGGCGCCTTCCGCAACCAGATCGAATACCAGGACGCCGGATCAGGCATCAACCGCGCCATGGCGGCCGAGGTGCTGGCCCCCATCGACACCGCCGCCCTGACCGGCAGGCAGGTCACGGTGACCGGCGCGTTCCGGCTGATCAATCCGTCGAACTGGCTGATCACCCCCGTCGCGATGGAGGTCCAATGAGCGCCGAGGTCGTTCTTGCCGCCCGCAACGTGGCGAAATCCTATGGTCAGGTTCATGCACTGAAGGGCGTGAATTTCGACATCCATCGCGGCCAGGTCACCACGCTGTTCGGGGAAAACGGCGCGGGAAAATCGACGCTGATGAAGATCCTGTCGGGGGTGATCCAGCCCTCCGCGGGCCAGATCGTGCTGGACGCCCAGCCGGTGGCGTTCGGCAATGCCAATGACGCGCGCGCCCGGGGCATTTCGATCATCCACCAGGAGCTGTCCCTAGCCCCGAACCTGTCGGTGCGCGACAACATCTTCATGGGCCGCGAGATCATGGGCCCCCTGGGCGTCGATTACGCCGAGGAGGAGCGTCAGACCCGCGCCCTGATGGAGGAGCTGGAGGAGCAGATCGACCCCGCCACCCCGGTCGAGGACCTGCGCCTTGGCCAGCAGCAGATCGTCGAGATCGCCCGCGCCCTGTCCGTGGACAGCCGCATCCTGATCATGGACGAACCCACCAGCGCCCTGTCGGCCAGCGAGGTCGAGGTGCTGTTCAAGGTCATTCGCGACCTGACCGCGCGGGGCGTCAGCATCGTCTATATCTCTCACCACCTGGAAGAGGCGCTGACCATCACCGACCATGCGGTGGTGCTGCGCGACGGGATGATGACCGCATATGCGCCGCGCGCCCAGATCGACCTGGAATGGATCGTGCGCAACATGGTGGGCGAGAATTACGACCTGGGATCGCCCCCGGACAGCACGATGGGCGAGGTCGCCCTGTCGATCCGCGACCTGTCGGTGCCCGACGCCACGGGCCAGGACCTGGTGCGCGGGCTGAACCTGGACGTGCGCGCCGGAGAGATCGTCTGCATCTATGGCCTGATGGGCGCCGGTCGGACAGAGCTGTTGGAGACGGTCGCCGGACGCCTGCGCGCCACTGGTGGCCAGATCGTGCTTGAAGGTCATGAGATCAGCCACCTGTCCATCGGCCAACGCATCGCCCGCGGCCTGGCCCTGGTCCCCGAGGACCGCCAGCGCGACGGTCTGGTCCAGACCATGAGCGTCGGCCAGAACCTGTCGCTGGCGTCCATCGGGCGGTTCACGCGCGGACTGTTCACCAGCACCCGCGCCGAACGCGCGCTGGTCGACGACAGCATCCGCCGCGTGACCGTCAAGACATCGGGCGGGGGCGCCCCCATCGGGTCGCTGTCGGGCGGCAACCAGCAGAAGGTCGTGATCGGCAAGATGCTGGCCACCAACCCCCGCGCCATCCTGCTGGACGAGCCGTCGCGCGGCATCGACATCGGCGCTAAGGCCGAGGTGTTCCGCCTGCTGGCCGAAGGCGCGCGGAACGGGCTGGCGGTGGTCTATTCCACCTCCGAGGTCAGCGAATGCCTGTCCATCGCCCACCGGATCATCGTCATGCACAAGGGCCGCATCACGGCCGAATTCGACAGCACCGTGTCCAAGGACCGGATCATGGCCGCCTCGGGCGAGTCCCAGGCCGCCTGAGGGAAGGGAACCCATGTCCGCAACCACCACCAACCCCGCCAAGACCCGGTCCCTGAACATCGGCCGCCTGCTGCTGGAGGGCCGCGCCTTCTTCGCGCTGATCGCGATCATCGCGGTGTTCTCGGTTCTGTCGCCGAACTATTTCACGCTGTCGAACCTGCTGATCATGTCCAGCCAGGTGGCGATCTTTGGCATCCTGTCCATCGGCATGCTGCTGGTCATCCTGAACGGCGGGATCGACCTGTCGGTGGGGTCCATCCTGGCGCTGTCCGGCGTCGTCGCGGGCGCGATGATGCAGGGGGTCGAGATCGACGCGATGGGGGTCATCCTCTATCCGCCGGTCTGGGCGGTCGTCGTGCTGACGGTCTGCGTCGGCGCAGCGGTGGGCGCGATCAACGGCGTGCTGGTCGCGATCTTCAAGGTGCCGCCTTTCGTGGCGACCCTTGGGGTGATGTATGTGGCGCGCGGCGTCGCGTTGCTGATGACCAACGGGCTGACCTACAACAACCTGCGCGGGTCCGAGGCCCTGGGCAATACCGGCTTCAACTGGCTGGGCTTTTACCGCATCGGCGGTGTGCCGATCAGCGTGATCGTGCTGGCCGTGGTGGCGGTTGCCGCGGGGCTGATGCTGTCGCGGTCCGCCTTCGGGCGCTGGCTGTACGCGTCGGGCGGGAACGAGCGCGCGGCGGAACTGTCCGGCGTGCCGGTCAAGCGGGTCAAGATCACCGTCTATGCCGTGTCGGGCGCCCTGGCGGCCGTCGCCGGGCTGGTGCTGGCCTCGCAGCTGACATCGGCGGGGCCCACCGCGGGCAATGCGTATGAGCTGACCGCCATCGCCGCGGTCGTCATCGGCGGGGCGGCCCTGACCGGCGGGCGGGGCACGGTGCGCGGCACCATGCTGGGCGCCTTTGTCATCGGCTTTCTGTCGGCGGGTCTGGTGATCATCGGGGTCAGTTCCTACTGGCAGACGGTGTTCACCGGCGCGGTGATCGTGCTGGCCGTGCTGATGAACTCGCTTCAATACGGCAGCGGCGCGCGCAAGACGTGAGGCCCTGCCCCAGACCTTCCCCGGGGGGCGCGGGAACGCCCCCCGGAAAGACTGCCCCACCGGGCAGGACCACCACACCAAAGGGAGAGAGAGAATGATGAAGATGACGCGCCGGATGCTGATGGCTGCCGTGGCCACCGTGCCGCTGATGGCCGGATCGGCCTGGGCCGAGGGGCTGATCACCGTGATCGTGAACGATCCGGCCAACCCCTACTGGTTCACCGAGGGCGAGGTCGCCAAGGCCACCGCCGAAGAGCTGGGCTATACCGCCAATGTGGCCGCCCATCGCGGCGACACCAACACCGAAAGCACGCTGATCGACACCGCGATCACCAACCAGTCGGTCGCGATCATCCTGGACCCGGCCAATGCCGACGGCTCGGTCGGTGCCGTCCAGAAGGCCGTTGATGCGGGCATCCCGGTGTTCCTGGTCAATGCCGAGATCAACCAGGAGGGTCTGGCCAAGGCGCAGCTGGTGTCGAACAACGCGCAGGGCGCGGCCCTGGGCGCGCAGGCCTGGGTCGAGGCGATGGGCGAGGAAGGCGGCCAGTTCGTCGAGCTGTTCGGCGCGCCGTCGGACAACAACGCCCAGACCCGGTCCAACGGGTTCGAGACGGTGCTGTCCCAGTACCCCGAGTTCGAGAAGGTCGGCCAGGAGGTCGCCAATTGGGACCGCACCCAGGGCTATCAGCGCATGCAGTCGCTGCTGCAGGCGAACCCCGACGTGACCGGCGTGATTTCCGGCAATGACGAGATGGCCCTGGGCGCCATCGCCGCGCTGAAGGAGGCGGGCCGGCTGGATCAGGTCACCGTGGGCGGCTTTGACGGCAGCCCCGACGCGGTCGAGGCCGTGCGCGCCGGAGAGATGGCCTATACCGTCCTGCAGCCCGTCGCGATCTTTGCCGAGGAAGCCGTCCGC
This sequence comes from Paracoccus sp. SCN 68-21, assembly GCF_001724535.1. NCBI lineage: Bacteria > Pseudomonadati > Pseudomonadota > Alphaproteobacteria > Rhodobacterales > Paracoccaceae > Paracoccus > Paracoccus sp. SCN 68-21. The sequence goes on from NZ_MEES01000068.1 coordinate 28,253, forward strand.
CAGGCCGACACCTTCATCAAGACCGGAGAGACCGGCGCCGACAGCGAAAAGCAGCTGTTCGACTGCCTGCTGATCACCCCCGAGAACGTCGACAGCTACAGCGCGCCCTTCGTTCTGGACCAGTGACCCCCGCGGGGCGTGCGGTGACCCGCGCGCCCCCTTTTGCCCCAAGGCCCGCCATGGACATCATCCCCTCGGACAGCCGCCAGGCACGCAGACAGGCGCGGCGCACGCTGATCGCGCAGGCGGTCCTGTCCGAGGGCCAGCTGCGCATCGAGGACCTGACCGCGCGGTTCGGCATCAGCCTGATGACCGCCCATCGCGATCTGGACGACCTGGCCGCGCGCGGCGTGCTGCGCAAGGCGCGCGGCGTCGTCTCGGCCGCGCCGACCAGCCTGGTCGAGGCCAGCGACCAGTATCGCGACACCCGCCAGGCGCCCCAGAAATCGGCCATCGCGGCGCTGGCCGCCCGCCAGATCGACGCCGGACAGGCGGTGTTTCTGGACGACAGCACGACCGTGCTGCGCATGGTGCCGCATCTGGCGGCACTGGTGCCGCTGACGGTCATCACCAATGCGCTGACGCTGATGGGCGCCGTCAAGGACATGCGCGATCTGACGCTGCTGGGTCTGGGCGGACAGTATCACGCCTGGTGCAACGCCTTCATGGGGCCGCAGACCACCGCCCAGATCACCCGCCTGCGGGCCGATCTGGCGATCGTGTCGATGGCCGCGATCACCGACGGCCGGGTCTTTCACCAATCGCCCGACATGGCCGCGACGAAACGCGCCATGCTGGACGCCGCTGGCCGCCGCATCCTGCTGGCCGATCACACCAAGTTCACCCGCCACGCCCTGCATTCCATGGGCGGGGTCGAGGATTTCGACCTGGTCGTCACCGACGACCGCACGCCCGCCGACCAGATCACCGCCCTGCGCCGGCGCGGTGTCACGGTCCAGATCGCCGCCGTGGAGGGCTGAGCCATGCTGATCCTGGGGTTGGACAACGGGCTGACGGTCACCAAGGCGGTGATCTTTGACCAGACCGGCGGCGTGCGCGGGGTCGCCGATGGGTGGGTCGCGGACGGCACCGCAGCACGAGCGCTGGCGCGGACCGGGCAGATGCCCCATGCCTCGGCCCCCGCCGCGATCTTGGCGTGGATGCGCGACCACGACCCCGCGCGCTTTGCCGCCATCGGCCATGTGCTGGCCTGCAAGGACTGGCTGACCCTGTGCCTGACCGGCCGCATCGGCACCGACCTGACCGAGGCCAGCACCTCGTTCACCGACGTGGCTACCCAAGATTACGCCCCCGACATTCCCGTCATCTTCGGTCTGGCGGGCCTGCCCCTGCCCGACATCGCCCTGCCCGATCAGGTCGTGGGCCATGTGACAGCCCAGGCCGCCGCGCTGACCGGCCTGATGCCCGGCACGCCGGTCGTGGCGGGGCTGCATGACGTCACCGCCTCGGCCTTGGGGTCGGGGGGCTATGCTCTGGGCACGGTCGCGATCGTCGCGGGCACCTATTCGATCAACCAGACCGTCACCGACCGACCCCTGTCCGATCCGCGCTGGTTCTGCCGCAACGGCATCGCGCGGGGGGAATGGAACGCCATGTCGATCTCTCCTGCGTCCGCCGCGAATTACGACTGGTTCCTGGACAGCCTGTGCCGGGAGGAGGGCGACCAGCCCGCCCATCTGCGCGTCATCCCCGAGATCGAGGCCGCGCTGGCCCGCCCCTCCAGCGCGTTGTTCCACCCCTATCTGTTCGGCTCGCCCCACGGGCCGCAGGCCAGCGCGGCGTTCTTTGGCCTGCACGGCTGGCACGATCGCGGCGATATGCTGCGCGCCGTGATCGAGGGCATCGCCTTCAACCACCGCCACCATGTCGACGCCCTGCGCGACGGGTTCCGCCCCACAGCCGCACGTTTGACCGGCGGCATCTCTCGCGCGCCGGTCTTTGCACAGCTGTTCGCGGATGTGCTGGGCATGCCGGTGACCGTCAGCGCGACCGAAGAGGCCGCAGCCTGGGGCGCGGCGCTATGCGCGGGGTCGGGGGTGGGCCTGTTCGCCTCGCCGCGCCACGACCCGCGCGACGCGGCGGCGATCACCCACACCCACCATCCCGACCCCGCGCGCATGGCCGACATGGCCGCGCGACACGCGGTCTTCACCGATCTGGGCGCGGCGCTGGCGCCGCTCTGGCCCCGGATCGAGGCTTTGCAGGGCGACACATGACCCAGGATATCGACGTGCTGATCCTTGGCGCGGGCATCAACGGCGCGGGGCTGTTCCGCGACCTGTGCGAACAGGGCATCAACGCCGTGATCGTGGACAAGGCCGATTACGGCGGCGGCACCTCGGCCGCACCCTCGCGCCTGATCCATGGCGGCATCAAGTACCTGGAGACCGGAGAGCTGCGCCTGGTCGCGCAATCCACGCTGGAGCGCAACCTGCTGCTGAAGAACGCACCCCACTTGGTCAAGCCGCTGCCCACGGTCATCCCGATCTTCTCCTGGCTGCGGGGCATCGGGCCTGCGCTGCGCACGTTGATGGGGTCCACCACCGCGCCCCGCAGCCGCGGCGCGGTGCTGATGAAGGCCGGGCTGGCGATGTACGATTTCTATGGCCGCCGCCACCGGGTGATGCCGCGCCACCAGTTATGGTCGCGCGCCCGCGCCCTGCGCGAGATCCCACCTTTGACTCCGCGCATCAAGGCCGCGGGCCAGTATTACGACGCCGCCGTGACCCTGCCTGAACGGTTGGTCTGGGAGCTGGTCGCCGACGGGCTGCGCGCCAATCCCGCCGCACGTGCGCTGAACCACACCGCGCTGACCGGCACCGATGGCGATGTGATCCACCTCTCCGGCCCGGACGGCGTGCTGTCCCTGCGCCCCCGCATTGTGGTGAATGCCGCAGGACCTTGGATCGACCGCGTGAACGCCATGCTTGGCACGCCCACGCGGATGATCGGCGGGACCAAGGGGTCGCATATCCTGCTGGACCACCCCGCGCTGCTGGCCGCCCTGCAGGGCCGGATGATCTATTTCGAGGCCGATGACGGCCGCATCTGCCTGGTCTTTCCCTATCTGGACCGCGCGCTGGTGGGTTCCACCGACATCCGCGCCGACGACCCCGATACCGTGGCCTGCGACGACGCGGAAATCGCCTATTTCCTCGACGCGCTGCGCGGCCTGCTGCCGGGGCTGGAATTCGATGACAGCCAGATCGTCTATGCCTATTCCGGCATCCGCCCCCTGCCCGCCTCGGATGCCGCCAATCCCGGCCTGATCAGCCGCGACCATTCGGCCCCGGTTATCGACCCGGACGCGACGCGACGCTGGCCGATCATCGCGCTGGTGGGGGGCAAATGGACCACCTTCCGCGGCTTCGCCCAGGAAGTCGCCGACGACATCCTGCAGCGCCTCGCCGCGTCACGGCGCATCAGCACGGAACGCCTGCCCATCGGCGGTGGCCGCGATTACCCGGCCGATGCGGGCGCGTGGAGCGACGATGCGGCACGGCGCACCCTGGCCGCGCCCGCCCGCGCGCGCCATCTTCTGGCGCGCTATGGCACGACCGCCGCCCAGATCCTGGCCGCCGAAGGCCCCACGCCTGCGATGCTGGCGGACAGCGATCACAGCGAACAGGAGCTGGACTGGATCATCCGGAACGAACAGGTCGGCACCCTGGCCGATCTGGTGATGCGCCGCACCGCGCTGGCGGTCACCGGCCGCCTGTCGGCCCGCGATCTGGCCCGCATCGCCGACCTCTGCGCCACGGCCCTGCACTGGGACGTCGCGCGCCGCGACAGCGAACTCGGGGAAACGCAGGCGATGCTGCTGTCACGGCACCGCCTGCGGATGGATCAGGCCGCGTCCGCCTGATCCAGGCGGGCCAGACGCCCCTCGACTGCCAGCATCTGGGCGACGGCATGGGCAGCCTCGGCCCCCTTTTTTACGAAATGCTCGCGATAGAACCCGGTCAGCAGCTCGGTCTCCTGATAATTGTGCGGCGTCAGCGAGACGGAGAACACCGGCACACCCGTCTCCAGCCCCGCCTGCATCAGCCCGGAGACGACTGCCTGGGCCACGAAATCATGGCGATAGATGCCGCCATCAACCACCAGGGCGGCGGCCACCACGGCGTCATACTTGCCCGTCAGGGCCAGCTTCTTGGCCAGGAACGGCATCTCGAAGGCGCCGGGCACGTCCCAGGCCTCGATCTGGGCGCCGGGCATCAGGCTGGCGGCCTCGGCCAGGAAACCGTCATGGGCGCGGTCCACCACATCGGCGTGCCAGCGCGCCCGGACAAAGGCGATACGAGGAGATTTGGTCATCTTTCAGGAACCTTACGTTAGAATGCGTCAGGCCCCCAAGGCATACCACCGCGCGCGCCGGGGTGGCGCACAGGGCGGTTCTCTTCCATCCGGACTATACCGTCGGCCCCGGAATTTCACCGGATCTGCTGACCCCCTTTCGAAAAAGGGGCGCTCGCGGGCTGTGACCGCCGGTGGGGAATTGCACCCCGCCCTGAGAACGCCCACAAGATAACCCCTCAACCCGCCCGCGCCAAGGGCGGACGCTGCGGAAAATCGCGTCAGACGGGTTCGATGTCGCCTTCGGCCCGGCGCGCGTGGAAATCGGCCACGAACGAGTCCAGCCGACCCGCCGCGATCGCGTCGCGCAGCCCCGCCATCAGCTGTTGATAGTAATGCAGGTTGTGCCAGGTCAGCAGCATGCCGCTGATCATCTCACGCGCGCGGAACACGTGGTGCAGATAGGCGCGGGAATAGCCCGTGCAGCAGGGGCAGGTGCAATCCTCGTCCAGCGGGCGCGGGTCGTCCTGGTGGCGGGCGTTCTTGATGTTGACCTGGCCGCGCGGGGTCCAGGCCTGGCCCGTCCGTCCCGACCGCGAGGGCAGCACGCAATCCATCATGTCGATGCCGCGCTGGACCGCGCCCACGATGTCATCGGGCTTGCCCACGCCCATCAGATAGCGCGGCTTGTCCACCGGCAGGAAACCTGGGGCATAGTCCAGCACGCCGAACATTGCCTCCTGCCCCTCGCCCACGGCCAGGCCGCCAACCGCATAGCCGTCGAACCCGATGGCCTGCAGGGCCTGGGCGCTTTCCTCGCGCAGATCGCGCGTCACGCCGCCCTGCATGATGCCGAACAGCGCGTGACCGGGGCGGTCCCCGAACGCGTCGCGCGACCGCTGCGCCCACCGCATCGACAGGCGCATGGACGCCGCCACCGCCTCATCCGTCGCGGGCAGCGCGGGGCATTCATCGAAACACATCACGATGTCACTGCCCAACAGCTTCTGGATCTGCATGCTGGTCTCGGGCGACAGGAAATGCTTGGACCCGTCCACGTGGCTGGAAAAGGTCACGCCGTCCTCGGTCAGCTTGCGCAGGCCGGCCAGCGACATCACCTGAAACCCGCCGCTGTCGGTCAGGATCGGTTTCTGCCAGTTCATGAACTTGTGCAGCCCGCCCATCCGCGCGACGCGTTCCGCACCGGGACGCAGCATCAGATGATAGGTGTTGCCCAGCAGGATGTGCGCGCCCGTGGACGCCACGCTTTCGGGCAGCATCGCCTTGACCGTCGCCGCCGTGCCCACCGGCATGAAGGCCGGGGTGCGGATCTGCCCGCGGGGCGTGTCGATGACGCCCGTGCGCGCCGCGCCGTCGGTCGCGGAAAGGGTATAGCTGAAACGCGTGGTCATGGTGCCGCCTGCCTGTGGAACCGTGCGGTTCTAACCGCGCCTCGCCCGGCGTGCAATGCGCGTGCCACTGGACCGCGGGCAGGTGCTGCCCTATATAATTGGTCGGAATTGAAGGATGATCCGATGACCGAACCCCTGATGGAAGGCGCGCCGCTGATCGCGCCGTCTTCGACCGACCATCCCCTGTACGAGCCCATCGTCGAGGCGTGCAAGACCGTCTATGACCCGGAGATCCCGGTGAACATCCACGATTTGGGCCTGATCTACACGGTCGAAATCAACGACGCCTCCGAGGTGCGGGTGATCATGACGCTGACCGCCCCCGGCTGTCCCGTCGCCGGAGAGATGCCCGGATGGGTCGCCGACGCGGTCGAGGCCGTGCCCGGCGTCAAGCAGGTCGATGTCGAGATGACCTTCCAGCCGCAATGGGGCATGGACATGATGTCCGACGAGGCGCGTCTGGAGCTGGGCTTCATGTGATCGCCGGGGGCGGTCTTGAACCCGCGCCCCCCGGATGACTATCTTGAAGTGAGCCCCGAAAGGATCGTCCCATGTTCGCCATGCCCGGCACGCCCCCCGTCACCATCACCCCTGCCGCCGCCGCGCGGATCGCGCAGCTGATGGCGGGCAAGAACGCCTACGGTCTGCGCATCGGCCTGAAGAAGGGCGGCTGCGCGGGCATGGAATACACGATGGAGATGGCCGAGACCCCCGCCCCCAACGAGGCCGTGGTCGAGCTGGACGGTGCCCGCGTGATCATCGCGCCCATGGCGCAGATGTTCCTGTTCGGGACCGAGATCGACTATGAGACCGGCCTGCTGGAGCAGGGCTTCCGGTTCCGCAACCCGAACGTCACCGACAGCTGCGGCTGCGGGGAATCGGTGAACTTTGCCCCCATCGAGGGCGCCCGCCCCGCGAACTGACGGTTGCGCGGCGGCGGGGCGCTGGCTAAGCCTGTCGGGACCAAACGGAGGACCCCATGGCACCGCGCAAACTGGCCGCTGGCAACTGGAAGATGAACGGCACCCTGGCCGCGCTGGATCAGCTGGACGGCATGGCCGCCGCCGCCGAAGGCGCGACCTGCGACGTGCTGATCTGCCCCCCCGCCCTGCTGATCCATCCGATGATCGCGCGCGTGGGCGCAGGCGATCTGCTGATCGGCGGACAGGATTGCCACGCTGCCGCGCAGGGCGCCCATACCGGCGACATCGCCGCGGCCCAGCTGCGCGATGCGGGCGCGACCCATGTGATCCTGGGCCATTCCGAACGCCGCGCCGATCACGGCGAAACCGATGCCCAGGTCCGCGCCAAGGCCCAGGCTGCGCATCAGGCCGGCCTGGTGGCCGTCATCTGCCTAGGCGAGACCGAGGCGCAGCGCGACGCAGGTGCGACGCTGGACGTGATCGCCACGCAGCTGGCGGGTTCCGTGCCCGACGTGGCAACCGCCGCGAATACCGTGATCGCCTATGAGCCGGTCTGGGCCATCGGCACCGGTCGCACCCCCACAACCGACCAGATTGCCGAGGTCCACGCCCTGCTGCGCGACCGCCTGACCGCGCGGCTGGAGGACGGCGCCGATGTCGCCCTGCTGTATGGCGGCAGCGTCAAGCCGACCAACGCGGCCGAGATCTTTGCCATCGCCCATGTGAACGGCGCGCTGGTGGGCGGGGCCAGCCTGAAGGCCGCCGATTTCGTGCCGATCATCACGGCCCTGGACGCAGCCTGACCCATTTTCACCATTGCGCCGCCTGACCCCTGAGGGTAATCAGGCGTCGCGTGCACCCGTAGCTCAGCTGGATAGAGCGCTGCCCTCCGAAGGCAGAGGCCAGGGGTTCGAATCCCTTCGGGTGCACCAGATTTCCAAAGATCCCCTGATTTCATTGCCGTCTTGAGCCTGTTTTGGAAACTTGGCGAGGTTGTTTTCACTTTGTCGCCTACGCTTTGCCCCGAGCACGCCCTTTTGGTCGACCTGGCGGGTGTATTGCGAGATCTCTGGCAGGGTCGCGCGACCCGTTCAGGCGCCGAACTGAGAGGCAGTGGCACCCGTCTCGGCCAGCGCTGCGGCACACGCCTTTCGCAGTCCAATCGTCTAGAGGTCCTGCGGCCGATGCGGCGAAACTCCTCCGCTGCGGCAAGCCCTCCACGCTTCGGGGCTGGCCGTTCTAGGTCATGATCCAGATCATCCGGTCGCGCGGCACCGATGCCAGAAACAGGGCACGCTCTGCACGCGGCGACTCAGCCCATTGGGGCAGCGTCTTGCCCGGACAGGTTGCAGGGCCGCCTGTTTTCGCTTGGACAAAGTTCGGCCAGCCGTCGCCATCTACGCGCTGCCAGCCAAGTCCCACGGCATCGACGCAGCGCGCGCCGGTCCGGTAAATCACCTCGAAAGCGATCCGCCCCCGCGTCATAGCAGCCAAGTGCTGGCGGAACTTCGCAAGTTCGGCAGTCGTCCACTGGCGGTGCGATTTGACCTCGCCACGCTGCGCCTTGACGCCTGCGGACGGATCGGACGGATCGGACGGATCGGACGAGATCATTTCTTCATCGACCGCGAATTCCAGCATCGACCGCCATGGCTTTCGGCCTGTTCTGGGCAGCCCTGGCGTCAGGGCGCGGATATCCTTTCGCTGATGATCGGACGGGAAACCCTTGACCAACCCGGTGCCGCGATCGGCGCTAATACGGTCAAGCGTCCGGCGTGACACCGCGCGCGTGCTGTCTGCCATCCGCCTGTATTCGTGAGACGCGAGGTAGGAGACATACAGGGCAGCGATGGTGCCCTCCTGGTGCCGCGCGGCTTGGACTGCACCCTTCTCGCTGCGACATAGGCTACCAGGAGGTCCGGATGGTTGTCGTGCAGATCAGGGAGCGGCACCAACTGGCCACCGACACGGCAATATTTGCACTGGCGGCCACCGGCCTTGGCGACGACCTTAATCTCCTGCAGTCTCCGAATACCGCGTCGCATGCGCTCCCCTCTTCCTCGCCCTCACTGGGCAGGCTGGACGCGAACTCGTCATGCGCCAGCCGATCGTCGCGGCGCTTGCCCCCCTGCATCGTCCGAGGAATAGAATGCCCCTGCCGGATGGTATCGCAGACCCCCAGAGACGCCGCAGCCTCCGGCGTGGGAGGCACGCGCCGCGGGAACGTAATTGCCGCGACGCTGCAGGCGGGTATGCTCGAAGGCCAGCGCAAGACGCAGCGGACAGACCTGCACGCCGCATAGGCAACCCAGGACTTGCGCATCAGCCACGAGAAGCAGCTGACCGACATCCGGACTGATCTGGTCGCCCACAGCCGCTCGATCCAGCAGCTGCAGATCTCCGACGTCTTGTAAGCCGTGGAAAGTTAACGCGCCGCGTAGGACGGATTTCCACGCTAAAGCGACGAGAATGCGGCTTTACGCGGCCCCGTCGGCTGCACCAGTTTCCCTAACCGACGCGGTGACGGCGCCAGACCTCGATCATCCAGGCCAGCATGATCGCGTTCAGGATATGCCACATGAAATGCGTGCCGATGGGCAGCACCGCGCAGCTGGCCTGATCCAGGGTGCGAAAGGTCAGCGATACGACCAGCAGCCCCGCCCCGATCGCCAGACCCCGCGCGACCTGCGGCAACCGGCCGCGCAGCAGCAGCGCGTAGACCCCGATCAGCACCGGCACGGGCGCATAGCTGGCCGACGACCCCAGCCCCGGCACCTGCTGGAACAGCGGCACGGTCAGGGCGGCATAGGGGATGAACCCCGCCGTCACCACCGCCGCCACCCAGGGCCGCGCGCCGAAATAATCGCGCGTCGCGGCAAAGACATAAAGCAGGATGAAGGCCACGATCGGCACCACGTCCATCAGGCTGGTCAAGGGATTCGCGTGGGTGTGAAACAGCCACGACCCGATGCCGATGACGAACAGCACCCCCGCCATCAGCCGCCCCATCGCCAGGCCCGGCCCCTGCAACCGCCGCCAGATCACCACGGCAGCCACCAGAAAGGCCAGGTTGGTCAGGGCATTGATGGGTTCGGACCAGTAATCCGGGCCGGTGCGTTCGCAATAGGCGTCGACGGGGGCGAACCAATCCATCTCAGCCATCCGCCCGGCTGGTCCGCCGCTCCATGAAGAACCACGGCCGCAGCTTGACCCCCAGGATATTGCCCGCAAAGGCCGCCACCGCCCACAGATAGCCATGCAGGCTGCCCGATGCGATCCCCGAGAAATAGGCCCCGATGTTGCAGCCATAGGCGATGCGCGCGCCATATCCCAGCATGAGGCCGCCCACCACCGCCGCGATCACCGACCGCAGCGGGATGCGCAGCGACGGCGCAAAGCGGCCCGCCAGAGACGCGGCCAGCATGGCCCCCGCGATGATGCCGATATTCATGATCGTGGTGATGTCGGCAAAGATCGACGATTGCAGCGCTTGGGCATTGGCGGGGCGCTGCCAATAGCCCCAGGCGGTCGGGTCGATCCCCACCAGCTGCGCGATTTTGGCGCCCCACAGCGCAAAGGCCGCGGTGATGCCCCAGGGCCGCCCGGAAATCGCCAGCGTCAGAAAGTTCAGCACCACCAGCGCCACCGCGCCCGCGACCAGCGGCCAAGGCCCGCGCAGCCAGCGCGCCACACCGTGGACCGGGCTGTCGGGCGCCTGCTCCAACGCGCCGTGGCGGCGGCGTTCGACCCGCGTCGTCAGCAGCGCGATGGCGCCGAAGATCGCCAGCGACAGCGCGATGCCGCCCCACACGCCGAAGGGCTGCCACAGGGCCATAGGCTCCAGCGACGGCAGGCTGGCCCACCAGTCGAAATGCACGGTGCCCAGCAGCGATCCGACGATGAAGAAGACCAGCGTGATCAGCATCCGGGCATTGCCGCCCCCCGCCGTGAACAGCGTCCCCGAGGCGCAGCCCCCGCCCAGCTGCATCCCGATGCCAAAGATGAACGCCCCCGCGATCACCCCCAGACCTGCGGGCGAGACCAGGCCCCGCACCTCGTTCCCGAACAGCATGCCCGAGGACAGCGCCGGAAAGAACAGCAGCACCGCCATCGCCAGCAGCAGCATCTGGACCCGCAGCCCGCGGCCCCGCCCGTCCAGGATGAACACCCGCCAGGCCGAGGTGAAGCCGAAGGCCGCGTGATACAGCGACAGCCCCAGCGCCCCGCCGATCAGAAACAGCGCGCCCTGCGCCGGGCCATAGGTCAGGGCCAGCCCGATCGTGCCCAGGGCCAGCGCCACAAGCGCCCCCACGCCCGGCGCGCCCAGAGGCGGCAGGCCCATTCCGGGTCGGCCCATTCCGGGTCGGGAGGACAGGATCTGTGCGTCGGCCATGGCGGTTCCTTTGTCATGGTTCGGGATGCGTCCGGGCAGATGGCCCCGAAGCCCCCCGATTGGCAAGCCCCGCCCGTCACAGCAGGAAGTGGTCGGCCTCCAGCTCCAGCCGCCCGGCCAGGCGGATGATCATGTCGGGCGTGCGGTCTCCGTTCACGTCGACCAGCACGCGCGTGGCCCCGTCCATGTGATCCCACCGCAGCGAGCGCATCCCGTCGTGCGGGCCGGTCCCGGCAAAGGTCAGGTTCAGCGCCCGCAGGTCGATCAGATCCTCTCCGGGGCGGAAATCGGTGATCAGGTCCGCCAATCCGCGCGCGCTATCGGCCACGGAATTGAAGCGGAACACATCCGCCCCCATGCCGCCGGTCAGCACGTCCTGACCCAGCCCGCCGATGATCGTGTCGTTGCCCTGCTGACCCAGCAACGTGTCGCGGCCCGGTCCGCCATCCAGCAGGTCGTTGCCCATCCCGCCCTCGGCCCGGTCATTGCCCGCCCCGGCGCGGATCGTGTCCCAGCCCGGCCCGCCAAAGATCAGATCGTCGCCCGCACCCGCCAGGATGATGTCGTCGCCCATGTCGCCATACAGCGTGTCGCGCCCCGCCCCCGCCGTCAGCCGGTCATTGCCCATGCCCCCCGACATCCAGTTGTTGCCCAGCATGTCGGTCAGATGATCCGCGCCCTCGTTCCCGAACAGGCGATCATTGCCCGCCCCCCCGATCAGCGTGTCGTTGCCCATGCCGCCATGCAGCGAGTCGTTGCCACCATTGCCCAGGATGCGGTCATTGCCCGCACCGCCGCGCAGCATGTTGCCCACGGCGCTGCCCTGCACCACGTCATTGCCCGACCCGGCCACATAGCCCTCGATCAATGTGCCGGGCGCGATCTGCAGATTGCCGCGCAGGCCCCAGACGTCGGAGGACGCGCCCATGCGCAGATCGACCCGCTGATCCATCCAGTCGCGCGAGAAGTTGATGGTGTTCCTTGACAACGGTTCGATCTGTCAACCTAAAACACTATATTTCCTGGACTACCTCATCAGGTCGATAATATGGCTCTCTGGACATCGAGAGGCGCC